>CAZXJV010000084.1:0-12536 GCA_964641135.1 uncultured Treponema sp.
CAACGACGCAGGGTAGAGCAGTTGGCAGCTCGTCGGGCTCATAACCCGGAGGTCGTAGGTTCGAGTCCTACTCCTGCTATAAAAAAGACCGGTTAGCGCAAGCTTGCCGGTCTTTTTTTATGCCCTTGAGGCACAAGACCAGAACTGTAGCCTCTAACACCGTGGGAGGGTTATCATTATACACGAATACTCCATATCGTCTTGTTTGAGGAAATCTGTAAGTTACCTCAAACGGAAGGAAAGTCCTGAGCCCAAAGTACGTTTATTTGAATTACCGGCGTTGACCATACCGCCAAAACTTTCAGAATACTGCAGCCAGATTCGAAAGCGCTTTTTTTCAACTGAAATATGTGCACTTGCCAGGGTTGCTGTTTCTTCACTGGAAGCATTGTATAGCGGGTTAAATGTTATTGCGAGTAATCGGGATCCGAGGGAGAACTCAAGGTTATCTTCAGGACTAAAGAAAAAAGTAAGGTGAAAACCTTGACCGGACTGATATCCTTGGGGCGATGCGTTTATAACCAAACCTTTTTCTCCGGTAAAATTATAAAAGATCCATTCAGTGGCAATTTTACGGCGTTTATCATACCACCCGCCGCTATCAAATGAGAACAGAAATGAAGGACCAATATTCATTCGTAAAGGCTTTTTGCTGAATAGACAGGTAATGCCTCCCTCTGCCTGCAGTGTGCCTCCCCAGGATGAACCAGAATAACGCACTGTTGATTCTTCTGTATCGTTGTCAACAAGAGCAAAAAAACCGCTTGCTGCCACCGAGATATTTAAAAATGCATTATCCGCAATTTGCACCCCGTGTCGTGCTGCCGTTCCTGCGTTAATTTGTACGTCGTTGTAGCCAGAAAAACTATTTTCGAAACTGACAGGAAAGATCCTGGTTGTTGAAACACTTCCATATACTTCAATTGCCGGTTCAATTTCAGCCTGGCCCTCTTTTATTCGTACAGCATCCGGTAACGGTATATGATTATTGCAAAGCTGGGGGCCTGTGTACAATGTGGCGCATGCGGTTGCTGTGGTTATCACCGCAAGCAAGCTGCCAAACAGAAATACTTTTTTTAATGTATCTGGTGTCATCATAACCAAAGTCTATCACACAAATTTCTTAAAAAACATTGCATCGTGTTTTTTTTAGATTCTCCGGGTTTTATGAGGTCTGTAGCAGGATGCTGACAAACTCGATGCTTGACAGCATCCTGCTATGCACTTCTTCGAAAAGCTTACGCTTTTCTGCAGAATTGTGAAATTATTGTAGCTGATGACAAAGCCACGATTGCCTTTGTCATCAGCTTGTTAGTCCGGTCATTGTTTCACACCATGAAGAATCAGTTGCACTGTGTTATACTTCCCCGGTAATCACCAGCATCATGCTGGGAAAAAAATCCAGGGAGTTCAATATGTACGAGAACCTCGAAAAAGCTGATCGGTTGATACAACCTGCTCTTGATACACAGGATAACGCCCGCTATACGATGCAGTTGAATGAAAACGGCTGGTCAGCTCACGGATTCCGGTCTTTTCAGGATGGTTCCTGGGTTCGTCATGAAAAGCTGAACAGCCGTGATGATGATTCGCCCCTTTCTGCCGTATCCGATCTATTGTACGAAGTGCTTAAAGAGGCTGGAACGGTTAACGGCAAGACCTGCTTCTATTTCAGGAAGGGAGAGCCTGCACGCATCCATGATTATACTCTTGACGATACTATTGCCGGCATTATTGAAGAAATTCGGGCAGAACTTGTCAGTGCCGGTCTGAAACGTATCTGTGCACGCTGTTTTTATTCTTTCGACACCGAACATAATTATCTTGAAACAGCCGAGAAGACCGACAGCATATCCGCTGCCGGTGAGCGGAGTGTCAGGAAAACCAGACCGTACACCGGTTTTTCTTCCGATTGCTCTGTTGTGTATTACCTTTCAGGCTGCCGCCTGAAAGAACTATGTTTTACCGTAACCGCAGATACAGCTGAAACCAGTTCTAACCCCTGCATTAACGGCTGGGCCGAGATACCCGAGGATGCTCCCGACTTGAAGGCTTTTGAACGGCGTACTGCAGCTGTCCGCGAAGGGCGGCGGCTTCGCGAAACGGCCTATGCTTCATTTGGCGAGATGGAACACGATGTATTTGCGCCTCTCCTTTCACCACAGTTTACCGGCGGGCAGCCATGGCCGGCCGGACGGCCTCAATTTCGCTGCATCCATACACCTGATTCTACAGTTTTGATCAGCGACGGCATAAGCGATTGTTTTGAAGATGAGGATCGCGACGAAAAGCTGCAGTATAACGGCTACGGGGCGGAGTTTTATATGGAATTCCCGGGGCACCACTCTTTTTCTGATTTTACCGGACATTACAGTCTTGCGGTATTAGGCCAGGTGTGTAACGTAGCCATCGGTCATGGCGGCATAGCTGAACTGCTTGATGAGCGCGGTGCCCTCTCCATACAGCTTTCCGGTATTGAACTGCCTGACCTCTGGCTTGATGGCGGAAGAAATTGTGGTGTTTTATTACACCAGGCATCTGAAGCAGTACCGGACTCGATACAGTTAAATATTGAAGAAGCAAAGCTGATTTCCTGCTGTCTGTTAACCGGAAGCGATTTGGCAGCATGCGCCCGGGATAGCGATTCGTATGCCGCACAGCTTTCTTTGCGGTTGAAAAAAAACGGCGCAGGGTCGTTCAGTCCCTTTACTCCTGAAAGAAACTAGTATGAAACACTATTGTCTGCTTTGTGTATTCATGGTTCTTAGTGCCGCAGCATGTACTCATTCCCCCCGAACAATCACCGGAACAAGCGTGCCGGTTGTGGGGGCAGATATCAGTTTTATTGATCAGGAAGAATACTGGGCTGTAGACTTTTGGCATCAGGGAACTAAACAGGACCCCCTGGATATATTGGCTGCTGCAGGTTTCAATGCTGTCAGGCTCCGTGTTTTTGTGGATCCCATGGCTCGCGGTGTGTATCAGGGGTATAATGCGCTTCGCGGTCAGCCTGTTGCGTTTTGCGGTCTTGAACGAACCCTTTCCTATGCCCGACGGGTTCGTGAGCGCGGAATGGATCTTCTTCTCGACTTTCATTACAGCGATACCTGGGCGGATCCCGCCAACCAGCACAAGCCCCATTCCTGGATGAATCTGTCACTACCGGAACTTCATGCAGCCCTGTATGAGTATACACGTTCAAGCCTTCAATCCTTCACGGACGCAGGTATCGAACTGCGTTGGGTTCAGATAGGCAACGAGATTGGCGGCGGTTTTTTACGGGACAAAGACCCGGCAACAAGCGGAGATTCGTCCAACTGGCGCCAGTTTACCGATTTGCTTAAAACTGCTGCCCGTGCTGTACGCGAGGTAACACCTGACGCCAAGATTATTGTGCATCATGAACACTCTGGCTCCCTTGCCTGGTTCAAGGGTCTTTCGTATGCAGGCCTGGATTACGACATTATCGGTGTTTCATATTATCCGCAGTTTGGCGGCACACTGGACGCGCTGGAAAAAAACCTGGGCGCCATGGTCAGTGAACTTGATAAGGATATAATGGTGGTTGAATACTCGGCGCAGCGCGATGCCGTTTACCGGATCCTGGGTGCCTTGCCGGAAGGCCGCGGACTTGGGGCTTTTATCTGGGAACCTGTTAACTGGAACGATCCCGGTGCCGAAAACCTGTTCGACTGGCAGGATAGTCAAAAGCGCGGACATCACAGCAATTCGCGACTGAACTTTTACAGACAATTCTGTCGCTGATCCGGTGAAACCCCTGAGCTGGTGAAACCCTGGAGCTGCCGGAAAGTACAGCAGGGACAGCACGTGTCTTCGTTTTCGCCTGCTGTCAGTCAGAATATCAGGCTTGCCTTGTCTTCCCAGCGGGAATAGAGCTTGCAGTCCGGACGCAAAATGAGGTATTTAATCTCTTCCTTCAGTTCCTGGGACATGCAGTCATCATCAAGAACTGTGGTAAGTCCATGTACCGCATACTTTGTCTGCCCGTACTCCAATTTACCGATCGGCCTGCCGGCCCTGGTTATATAGTCCCGAATTTCGCTGACCAGGGTGCTCCGGGCCGCATGCGCTGCAATCCATTGGTCCTGCTCTGTATCCCCGCCCGAGCTGTACAGCACCCGGAAGGTGATCTGATGCGCCCCGAAGCGGCCTGCCGCCGCCTCAAAGATGCCGGCCGGAGACATAGCGTTGAAACATTCGGTCAGATTGACTGACAGCCGCAGATTAAAGTCGTACTTGCGGATTTCTGCGCACAAGTCTTCCAGCTCCAGCTTCAGATTGGGCTTTACGCCGATTATTGCGCGGTTTTCGGTATCATCAAACGAAGAAATTGAAAGCGAAATGGTATTAACACCCACATGATTGCGCAAAAACCGCAGATAATTGCTGTCCAGCAGCACCCCGGTGCTCTGCATCTCTATACAGCGGAAAGGCCTGTCCAGCAGCATCATAAAGACCCCGAAGTCGGTCAAAAATCGCCGGTTCTGCTGCGGTTCGGAATTTCCGGTCAGCATCACTGTGTTGACCCCGTTGTCGCGGCAGAATTCCAGCCGCTTCAGGTAATCCTTCAGGTATAAATCATAAAACGGCAGATTGCCGTCCATCTGGTTATTGTACAGGCGCTCGTCATGACCCATGCAGGCCACACAAAAGGCGCAGGAATTGATGCACGAAGAATTGGGGACAACAACAGAGAGGGACTGGATTTTCACGATCAACGCTCCTTCAAAGATTTACCTGCTGTCCAGTGTATCACATCTTGTTTCAGATCGGAGGTATATTGTATTACCTTGTCCTCAGCTGTTATCGTCCGGAGGCGGATTTTGATACCCCTTCCCAGCAGCTGCTCAAGCGATGCGCAGGCTGCCTGTTCAATACCGGGATCTCTCGCTGGCAGGGAAAGGGTAAAGCTTCCCCGCCTGTCCTGATGCAGGGCATAACGGCTTAAAGCCAGGTGGGCCAGGGCATGCGATACATCGATATTATTGTGCATGGTGCCGTCAGCACCGCGAAAGCGCACCGGAGGTCGGCCTTCAAGGCCGGTCAGAACCGGTCCTTCAGGGCTCATTCTCAGTGCCGCGTAATCGCCGGTGCGGTAGCGGATCAGGGGCAGCCAGGAATTAAAGCCGCCGGTCAGGGTAATTTCTCCCCGCCCGCCTTCAGGTACCGGTCTGCCGCTGCTGTCCAGAATTTCCACAAAGAGCCGGTTTTGCAGAAGCAGAAAGCCTTCATGCCGGGGCGACCAGGTTGCTATCGGGCCCGCTTCGGTCATCGAATACACATCTACAACCGGACAGCCGAAGCGCGCTTCAAGGGCTGAGCGGAAGGCAGGGCTCAGCGCCATTGCTGTAGATAAAAGAGCCCTGGGCCGGTGTGCAAGGGGCAGTTCGGCCAAAGCTGCAAGCGAGACCGGATCTCCGCTTATCAGCTGAGGCTGTATATCATCAAGATAGCGTACCCGGTCATCGGGGTGCTTCCAGTGTGAAGGAGCAAGATTCAGCTTTACCAGGCCTGCTTCATCCAGCAGGGGCAGTACCGAAGCGTAGGTAAAGGTATGTTTCTGGCAGCCGACCAGGGCAACAGCAACTGTATCGGCGCCGCCTGAAAGCTCGACGCCCGCACGCAAAAGGGCACGCGTGTGGTAGTGCAGGTACAGGGCGGCGACTCGGGGATGGGACGGGACAGCAAGCGGAACACCGCTTGTGCCGCTTGAGGAAAAAAGAATCAGCCCTTCCAGGCTCTGACTGTCCGGAACAAAGCGGGTAATGTCGGCGTGCAGGTCGCTTCTGCGCACCGGTTGAATCGCGGCAAAATCTTTTGCGCTGTAGTTCTGTGCGCGGTAAAAGGGCACATCGTGCAGTACCATCTCAAGCCAGGGTTCAAGCCAGGCAGGTCTTCCTGCAAAGGGCCGGATCTCCGGCTCCGCTCCGGCCTGGCTATACATATATGAGCGAACCAGGGCAAGGTCCCCGGTTGTAAGGGATGGGCCGCTGTGATCCCGAAAGATAGGGGCATGCGGGTGACGCGAGAGGCGGCGGAGCATCGCCCTTCCTTCTTTAGAAAGTGCGGGAAATTTGGTTTCATCAATTTGCCAGTATCCCATGAAGAGAGTTTACTCGCGCGACATCTTGTCGGCCGCTTCGCGGGCAGCCTTTTTTACCAGTGCATCCCGGATCTGCCGGGAGCGCCGTTGAGAATCCCGCGATGAATCAAGCAGGCGCTGACGCTCAAGGCCGTTTATGGCTGTCAGCCGGTCTTGAGCCTGTTCTGCGGTTTCACCGGCGGGGCGTAAGCCGCATTGCTTCAGTGTTTGCCGTATCAGTTCTTCGCGCCGCTCAGGATCGGAAAGATACTTGTGTGCAGGCTGCAGTTTTGCAAACTGCGGGAGGGTCTCGTTGAACAGGCTGTGCAGACCCTGTGCTTCAAGGCTGCTGATCAGGCCGTCAAAATCCCCGCCCTGCAGGAGCCAGCATACCAGAGATGCAAGAGTACCGGACTCACCGCACTGTTCTTCTTTGTCGCCCTGCGGCACAGGAAGCCCGTGGCGCCTGCAGGTATCTGCGATAAGGGCCCGCACTGCAAGACCGTCTTTTCCCGGCTCTGCGGGCTGTTCCAAAAAATCAGCCGGTGTTTCTTCAAGCCTGCGCAGCAGGTTTTCAAGTGCCGGTCCTTCTTTTTTCATCGCCATCTCCTTGTGCTGCCTGCGCCGCTTGTAGTGGCTGTCCCGCTTGTGGCACCCGCACCGCTTGTGGTGCCTGCGCTGCCTATGGCGCCTGCGCGGTGCCTCCGGGTAAAGTCGCGGGCAAAGTCAAGCAGCTGTTCCCATTCATCGATGGAATACAGAGCCCAGCCCTGCTCGGCGCTGGCCTTCTTTAGAAGTTGTGCTTCTTCGCTGAGCGGTGAATCGGTAAAAAAATCATCATCAAGGTTAAGGACCATGGTTCCCCCGCCTTTTGCCGCTTCAAGTGCCTTCCCCGCAATATCAAAGCCGGATCCATTCTTTGTCTTTGCATCAAACAGCGATGTTATTCCATCATCGGAGATCATCAGAATGTGTACCGGGCGTCTGACAGGAGTGCCGGTCAGATAGGTTTCCCGCAGGCAGTGTACGGGAAAGTTGGTCCAGCCGCCGAAATAGCCGGTCAGTACTGCCAGTATATCGTGCTCATCACGGATGAAACCGTCTGTTCGCAGTACATCCTCTTTGCCGCTCCACAGGGTTACCTGAACACTGGAGCCAGAGCGGAGGGCGGATAGTGCAATGATAGCACCGGCAAGTGTCAGCCATGAGGTTTCTCTCTGCGGGTTGTTCATCGAACCGGAACTGTCTACATAGATATCCAGATCAACGGGTTGAGTTACCGGCGGGGAGGACAGGTCTGAGCCGTATACCCTCTGCAGTGTGGTCACTCCCGGAATCAATACCGGTGAGACGGAAAGACTGGAAAGATAATCTATGGCATCGAAAGAATCGCCTGCATCCCAGGGGTCAAGCCCCTCCGGAACGGGATCCGGGTTGTGAGGGCTTTTGTGAACAGGGAAGGGCAAGAGGTACGGAATGGCGCGCTCACGATAGTAGCGGATGGCAGCTTCATGCGGTTCCAGAGTGATGCCCGCGGCCTGCAGAATCTCGTTGAACTCACAGGGTTCCCGGTACTGTCCGGATGATGTGTTTCCATGTTTTAAAGACGGATCTGATGCGCTGGTTTTACCGCCGTTTTTATCATCCTGTTCCGGGTTTACACCGGTAATCAGCGGATCTTCGGCAGGGTGTATGCCCGCCTGTTCATCGCAATCATCGGCGATGATACCGCTTGTTGAACAGCCCTGTGCAGCTGAGCGCATATCCTCCAGGGCGTGATTTCGCTGTCGCAGAGTTTCTTCATCATTGGCAAGGTAGGGTAAAAGCAGGGCTGCAAACCGGCCCGCGCCGGTTAACCACTCACGGGCATATACCCTGACAAGGCGGGCACCCAGCCAGGCATCGGTTTCAAAACCGGGGTTTCCGCTGCAGCTATGAATGCTTCCGGCAGGCAGTTCCCAGAGCTGTTCATAAATACGCATATACAGGTCCCAGGCTGAAGGTTTGCGGTGCTGATATCGCTTTTTTGTGTGCCGGTGAATAATCTTGAAAATATTTGCCATGCGAAGTCCATGCTGACGCTGAAGCCGGTCATTAACCAGTAGATCGGCGTACATGTTCGCAACTTCGGCGGTCCGCATCTCAAGTGCAGGAAGGGCACTTCGGATGCGGGCTATCATGCGCAGGTGGTCGCTTGCGTTTCCGGGGATATATACATGATGGCCGATTTCATGAGACAGGATTTCCCGTTCATAGCCCCGCAGTCCCATCTGCCGGGCACTCTGCGGAAAAATGACGATGCGCTGATCACGAAAGCGGATCATGGCGAAACTGTCGGTTAATCCTTCACCGGCAGCTTCGACCCGGGTTTTACAATAGACAGGCTCGCACAGGCGGGTATATTCGCTCCAGTCCGCAAGGGCAAGGGGCCAGGCTGTGCGCCAGGCGCCATGGAGCGGTCTCACGGCTGCACCGCCCGGGGCAGCTCAATCACAGTCAGATAAAAGGAATCTTCGCTGTAGATAACCGCAGCCGTAGAGGTGAAAGCCATTCCGGTAAGTGCTGAGGAGTTGCGGTCAGCAACTGTGATCTTTCGTCCGTTGAATTCCAGAATTCCGTTTTTTAATACCGGCTGTAAAAGACGGCCGGAATCAGTTTTCGAGGCTGCGCTTTTATGTACGGTGCCGGGGACAATCACCGCACCGAAGGCATCGGCGTATAGTCCGAATTCTGCATCTCCTGAACGGATGATAAAGGAGCTGCCGTCCGGGGCTGACTGTACTGTCGGAGGTCGGGTAAAAGGCCCTCCGAAACCGGTGAAACCGCCTGGCCGGTGACGTATACCGAAGCCATCATCTTTAACAGTGGATGGATCAAACCAGGGATCAGTTTCAATGCGTGTGAGCAGTTCGCTTGCTGTGGTGCGTGTGGGTGCTTCGGTGTCTGTGTCGGCTCCCAGAATCCGGGGAACCAGGTGTACCGGAAGAGATGGAAGGGCAGTAAGAGCGCCCCTGCGGTAATGGGCCATACCGGCTCTCCAGGCGGCAATGATGGCGATTGATTCAAGCTCCTCCGGTGTCGAGGCGGAGGTGGCTGTCCGGGCCAGCAGTGAAACCCACTTTGTGGCAATCGATCCGTCAAACCGTTCCAGGTTTGTCAGTGCGTTCAGCAGCATACCCCAGGCAGACCCAGGATTGTCCGGGGCCAGTGTGGCGGCTACCGGCAGGATAGCGCTCCAGAACTCTTCATAGTCCGGTTTCTCAGCCGTACGGAAAAAACCGTGCGCTGTAATGAGGAGGGCAAGATCAATAAATTCCAGAGCGAAGCGTTCAGAAATCTGTCCTGCCGGAAACAGGTGAGCTGTTTTTTCGGCAAGTACCGCTCCGGGTCCGGTCAACCAGGTCGAAAGGCCGGTCATATTCAGATCCGGTTTGGCATGTCGGGCGGCTGAAATACGCCTGTTTATGGGATCCCGGTGTGCTGCCAGAAGCCGTGCCGCCTGTGATTTCTTGTCCAGACGTTTCATGGGCGGGCCTTGAGCCAGTGCAGGTAATTTGTATAGCGCTGGTGCAGATATTTTAATTTTAAAAGATCGTCATACAGGGGGCCGTACAGTTTGCGTCCCCGTGTCAGCTCGCCGATTGCGCGTTCAATACGGGCCAGCCTTGAGGTCGTTTCGCGTGCAGTCAGACCTTCAAGCCCGAGTTCAAACTCGGCACTGAGCTGACCGACAGGGTCATGCTTATCCAGATCAAGCCGGTCGTATTCGGCGCAGGAAAGATCAAATAGACGGCGCAGCCAGCCGACTCGATCAGCCTGGAAGGGGGCGTTTTCCGGCAGGGCAAAAAAGGGAGCTTCAGGATCGGGGATCAGCTTGTCATGCAGCACAAAGGGCAGTATCTGCCGAAGATCCTCCAGTGCCGCTGTGCTGTTTCCCCTGAACCAGGCCAGAGCCTTGGTGTATAAAAGAAGGGTCATCAGATTGCGTACCGAAAGGCCATTCAGGGTCTGGCAGCCGATGTCTTTCAGCCGGTCCCTGCCGTTGTCTGCTGCAGTCAGAGGCTGGCGATTTGCCCCCGACAGTCGTACAGTATCTTTGGTAAGGTATTCAAACTGGGTTCCGGCGGTTTCAAAGAATTCAAACTGGCTTGCAAAGAACTCAAGACGGCGGCGTACGTTTTCCGGAATTTCTACTGCACGGATGGCGTCTCCCGCCTGGTCAATTTCCCCGGCGTTGAAGATGATCTCGGCGGGAACACATTCCTCCGGCTTGACAGAGCTTTCGATACGGGCAAGAAGGCTGTCCAGGAAGCGGGGATTAAAAGCAAGGGCCTGAACGATTACATCAATGCGGTCGCGCAGTGCTTCGATAACCTCATAGGTGCCTCCTCCCGCCTCATCATTGGCAGTCAGGTACCAGGCCGATTCTGGGCATTCATGGATATGATTCAGGATCTCGGCATAGTTGTCGCCCATTACTGTTAATAGGGCGCTTTGTGTACGGGTGGGGATGCGGTTGTATTCATCGATGATTTTTACCCGCATGTCCAGCCAGGAGCGCCAGGCGATGCGGATGTCATCCATGCTCTGGGCGCCGACCAGATCGGCGGGAAGGGGGTTTCCCAGCAGATCTGCGATGGTCATCTGGGGCTGGCCGTGCTGCATGGACCGGCGTACCTCTTTGACCGGGTAACCGGCAAGAACCCCCATCAGGATGGCGCTTGCGGTTTTTCCCCGGCCGGGACCGCCAATGAACAGGCACTTGCGGCGGACAGCGAAGGTTAAAAGGGGCAGCAGCACAAAGCTGGAATAACTCTGTGCGGTCGGCAGATTCAGGTTTCGCCTGCTGTCGCCAACTGTCCATCTCAAGGGTGCGCCCTCATCGAATTCGATATCATAGTGCGGGCTGATTATGGCGTTGTTTACAATCCAGAAGTAGGCCTTGCGGATTTTTTCATCGAGCGGCAGGTTCTCTGTGTTTTGCGCTGTTCCGGGGGTGAAGGGGCCGTCGAAAAGCTCGGCAACATCGAAACCGGCATCCTTCTTGCTGCTATGCGGATTGGTCGGTGATCGCGAGACGCGATTAAAGAGAGTAAAGCCTTCCTGTGCAGGCGAATTGGTATTGGTCATGAGGGCTGCTCCTTTTTCTTTGCCCAGTAGTATAGCCCATAGGCTGCCATAATCAGAAGAAAAACATATTGCAGGGCGATAAATCGCACGTTTTTATGCCAGTAGAGTCCAATACCTATAACGTCGACGATTATCCAGTATATCCAGCCTTCATTCCTGCGGACTGTAATTAAATACATGGCGACAAGGCTCATGATGGTTGTCAGTGCATCCAGCCGCGGAAAATCTGCAGGCTCGGGAAAGAATGTCGGCATCCATATGTGGAATCGGGAAACTGCAAAGGCAAGAATCAGGGTCGCGAGGGCTGTCAGTCCTGCCCATCCTGCGATTAATTTCGGCGTGCCCCAGAAACTCGGTATTGTCTTTTCGTTTCGTTTTGTCTTTTTCCAGGTTATCCAGCCGATGACGCTTATTACCAGATAGTAGCTCTGCTCAAGCATGTCGGAGTACAGCTGTACCTGGTAGAAAAGGACTGCATACAGGATAACCGAGACAATGCCGACCGGCCAGGTCAGTATCATTTTCCTGGAAATGAGGTATACCGAGGCGAAGTATAATACAGTGCCGGTGAACTCAAGGACGCTGACCGGATAGCCCAGGATAGTAAAGAATACGGTGTTGATATCAAGTAGATTCAGCAGCTGCATGCATAAAGCTCCCTCATGTAGTTTTGTATTGTTTCAAGTCTGGCTTCCGGCGGCCCGCGCAGGAGGGTATACTGCAGTCCTGTTTCATGAAGCAGAGCAAGATTAAGTTCTTGAAGCTGTTCTCTGGATGCGGGGCCTGAGCGGTCTGCTGTATCTTCAAACGGAAAGTCTGCCTCACAGAGAAAAATGTGCCGGTAGCGCCATAGCCGGGATTGTACTGTTTGCTGCAGGGCGGGAGATTCGATACCGAACCAGTATCGGGCATAGGCCTGTGTGGTCAGGAGGTTGGTGTCTACACAGACACAGTCCTGCGGACCCTGCGCTGCCAGATCTTCGGCAGCATTATGGCCGCAAGCGATTGCTTCAAGACCGCTCATCGGCAACCGGTGGTCTACCTGGTGTTCAAACCAGTAGTCACGTCCGTATTCGGGACACCAGGCTGCATTCAGGGCTTGTGAAGCCATGCGGCTGATGGTGGTCTTGCCGGTTGACGGCGCCCCGATAAAATAAAGGCGCGGCTTCAGGCTGTTGTAAACTGCGGCGGGGGTCCACTGCTTGAGCAGGGCCGGGTTTGAACGGAGTGCGGTTCCACTGACAGGCATGGTAATCCGTTCAGGATCAACGCGCCGGTCCCGGCAGCCGAGGGCTTCGCTGAC
>CAZXJV010000085.1:0-11614 GCA_964641135.1 uncultured Treponema sp.
CGAACTCTCGGCCCGGCTTGACAGTCTTGTTGATCTCGGGTTTATCAATTTTATTGTTAATAATCCTGGCCACATAGCCATGCTCCGCAACCGTGGTCTTAATCTTGTTGCCGGTCCCTGGCTGTACAGTTTTAACCGCTGGTCTGTAGCCTGGCTTTTTGATCAGGGGCTTTCCGACTTCATTACACCTTTTGAAAATTCCCGTGATAATCTGGAAGAAACAGTTGATGCACCGGTCCGTCCGCATGCATGGATTACTGTTTTCGCGTATCCCTCGCTTTTTCGTATACGCTTTCGTTTGCCTGAAACCTATACCTTCAGTCTGTTTTCTGACCGCCAAAACGGTATGTTCCGTGCTCTGTCTACGGATGGCGGCTCATTTGTTCTTCCTGAAGAACCGTTTTCTATCGTTGATCGCGGTCCTGCCCTTACTAAAAGCGGATTTTCACGGCATATAGTTGATCTTTCCAAGGTTCACTTGAGCCGTCAGATGTATCGTCAAATTATGGATGCACTTCGCCGTGGGCAGGTGCTTCCCAATACTGGACGATTTAACTGGAAGGATGGTTTTTACGATCCGGATCGAATAGAAGAATTAAAAGGGATGCAGGAACGGAGCAGGGAGAGTGAACGCAGGGGGGCTGTGAAAGCCGGACCAGGCAAAAAACCTGCCGGAAAACCGGCAGCTTCTGCAACAGGGCAGGGTAAAAGCAGCTCGCGCCGCTCCGGCCCCGGTTCTGCCGGAAGACCGGGACGAAATTCCTCGGGCAGGCCAGGAGCGCTCTCAAAAGGAAGGCCGGGTTCCGGACCGACCGACCGGAGCCGCAAACACTGACACTTCGATGACGAGTCTGTTGTTTGTCATCAACCTTTAGAACTACTGGATATTCTTTACCAGAAACAGTATGTACAGCCGTACATACTGTAACAATGCATCCCGATTGGGAATCTTCATGAGGCTTGGTGTATCAACCAGGGCTGTTGCCAGGTTTTCAACACGGGCTGCATCAAAGGTGGATGCACGCAGAGTGCGTACTACCCGGCGGACATAATCACGCACCAGGGAGTTAACATCCTCAGTCAGATTCGATTTTGCATTCATATCGAGCGTGCGGTTCCATTTTTCAAGGAATATATCCATTTCTCCTTCAAGACTTGAGCCCTCAGGAATAAGTGATCGTTCTATAGCTGCAACGGCGCCTTTAAGCTCAATCTTGCGCTGCAGAAGGGTATCCTGTTTTCTGTCGCGCTCAAGACTTTTTTCCACCGGCGCAGGATGCACGGTATTGTGCCTGACGGGTTTTTTGCCCCGGGGCTTGCGGAAAAAAGCAATGATCGAAGATATAATCGGCAGGGTAAACCAGAACGGCAGAAGGATGCGGGTATCGGTCAATAATTCATGGCGGTTCAGCATCAGCAGTTCACTCAAGGGAAGCAAGCGTCCGTGGTTGAACATACGGAAGCCTTCTGCTTCTCCTTTAGGATTGATAAGTCCTTCTCCCGCCATCAGCGGAATGAATGAGGCTCCAAGCAGGGCATGAAGGACAGGAGCTGATGTACGGCAGATATCCTGCAGTTTTTTTTCAAAGTCTGCCTGATTCTTCATTGCCGCTTCCTGACGGTAACTGGTCAGAAGTTGATACCACTGTCGGGTGATTGTATCCTTGATAACCTTGCGGCTGTCGCCGCAGAGCTTGACCACCAGGGCGATAACCTTGTCTTTAAGAACAAAATAGCGGTTTCCGGCTTCAGTTTTAAATACCAGCAAGGCAGGAAGTCCTCCGGGGGAATCATCTCCTCCGGTTTTTTCTTTTATAAAGCTTTCCAGATCGGTATGCTGATACTGACCCAGCAGGGGCACTCCCCGTGAATCTGTAAACCGCATGATTGAATCCATGTCATAGTAGTACGGCGGTTTTTGAAAGGCAAGCTCAAGGTTCTTCAAGGCAGTCTGCCGCTGTAAATCCTGCTGGGCCTTGTTGCGGTAATGATTATTCAGGTACTCAATTACATAAATACTCTGCAGCAGTGCAATTTCTTCAGGTGTTTTTTCATTTTTTTTGCTGTAGTCCTGCCGGATAAAGCCGCACAGGTAGCTCCAGAACAGATATGCATCCCCGGCATGTTTAATGTTGCGGATTGCCTCGGACGGGCGGGTCATAAACTGGTTCAGGGCTTCCTTGACCGAAAGTTCTTTGCCGGGGTTTGCGACCATCATGCGTTTTTGGATATAATCGCGCGATTCATCCTTTCGGAAGAAGTATCGAACCTTGTTCAAGGCCAGATCAAGCAGCTTTTCGGGCGATACGGCCCCGGGAAATAAAAACGGCGGGGTGTCATCGGGAAACATCATCTGGTTAAGAAAGCTGTTTGACCGCTCGCTTTTTTCGATGAGGGTGGTAAAATCGGTAGTGATGTGGATCGGTTTCAGGAATGCGGTACTTGCCCCGTGTGGAATCTCTGCAACAAGGGGAAATGGAATCTCGGGATGTTCATCTATTTCCCTGAACCGCTGGATGATCCGGTCGATATAGAATTGTGGTACAAAAATGGTTTTTCGGCCCTTTGTATCCGTGGACACAATCGCCCGTGCTTCGTCTTCCATCTTTGCAAGCTCGGCAGTAACAACGGAAGGGGTATCTTCCAGATACATCACCAGCTCCGGCGTTTCTTCCAGATAGTGGCGGGCGTATTTGCCAAGGTATTCGCAAAAGTCGGTGAATCCGACGGTGGGGTTGTTCTGTTTTCCTGTGTAGAGCCGCAAAAGTACGGACAGATCACTGGGGGCCGGCATTGGATCATTCTAAACCAGTTTTTGCTATTTCTCAAGACAAGTGATGCGTAATACTGGTCAATAAAAAAAAAAGAGTGTAGTCTTGATTCATGTTAAGCACACGATTTGCGTCATTAAACCCCTATGTTCCCGGTGAACAGCCGAAAGACCGGCCCTATATCAAGCTCAATGCGAACGAAAACCCGTATCCGCCTGCTCCCGGTGTTCAGCAGGTCCTCAGGGCCTTTGACGCGGCAGAATTCCGCCTGTATCCTGACCCCGATTCATCCGAATTGCGCTCGGCGATCGCAGCCCTGCCCGGTGTTGGGGTCGATCCGTCAATGATTTTTTGCGGGAACGGCTCTGACGAGATCCTTTCCTTTATTTTTTATGCTTTTTTTGATTCCGACCGTCCTCTGGTCTTTCCTGAGCATACGTACAGCTTTTACCCGGTCTATGCCGGATATTACGGAATCCCGTTCGAAAAGATTCCCCTTGCACCTGATTTTTCGGTGGATATCGAGGCTCTTCTGGCTCGTGATTCATCCGGCATCATTTTTGCCAACCCCAATGCTCCTACCGGAATCTATCTTCCGGTTGATGCAATTCGTTCGTTGCTTGACCGTTATCCGCGCGACCGGGTGGTCGTTATAGATGAGGCGTATATCGATTTTGGCGGCGAAAGCGTAATCCCCCTGCTTGCCGAATATCCGAACCTTGTTGTAGTCAGAACCTTTTCCAAGGGCTACTGCTTTGCCGGTGCCCGGCTCGGCTATGTTGTTGCAAATCCGGAGCTGATTGCAGCCCTGTATACCACCAAGAATTCCTTCAATCACTTTCCTGTCGACGCACTTACCCAGCGAATCGGTATTGCGGCCTGTCGTGAGTGGCCCTATTACCGGGATATCAACACACGGATTGCTGCTACCCGTGAGCAATTTGCCGCCCGTCTGCGCTCGGCAGGCTGGGAGGTTCTGCCCTCACTGACTAACTTTGTCTTTGTGCGCCGGGACGGTATTGAAGGCCGGGCTGTATATGAGGCTATCAAGGCCCGCGGCATCCTGGTGCGGTTCTTTAATCATCCCGGTATTACCGGCTTTGTTCGCATTTCCATCGGGACTCCCGAAGATATGGAATTGCTGGCTTCGATAATGGAGGAGATCAAGCCATGAAAGTAGTACTTTTTTCTGACGGACACGGCAACCTGGAGCGTCTTGAGCAGCTGGCTCCTCAGTTCAGGGAGGCTGATCTGGTGCTCTATGGCGGAGATTTCGCGGCCTTCGGTGATCCTGAAACAGGACTTCCCTATCTTGAGCGTCTTGCAGCCCTGCACGACCAGGTCTTTGCGGTCAGCGGGAACTGCGATCCGCCGGATTTTCGGGATACACTGGAACAGTATGATATGGGGATTGAAGGAAGCCTGTCGTATTTTAACGGTCTGATGCTGGCAGGATCAGGCGGTGCAAGTCATTTTAAGGGTGATACACCCTTCGAGCGTGATGATGAGGAGCTTGCCTCCGATCTTCATATTGCTGCAGAGGGTCTCGGTGGCCCCGCCCGTCAGGATAATCTTGTCATAATAGCCCATAACCCGCCGAAGGATACCGCCCTGGATCTGGTTGCTCCTGATGTACACGTCGGCTCTCCCCGTATCCGCGAGTTTATCGAGCAGTATCAGCCTTTGCTGGTGCTTTCAGGCCACATCCACGAATCCGCCGCAGTCGACAGGATTGGTGAAACTGTGCTGGTTAACCCCGGCTCCCTTGCACTTGGCCAATGGGCCGAGGCTGAACTGCTGCGTGAAAACGGCGTCTGGAAGGTAGCGGACATTCAGCTAAAAAGCCTCATCGGCTAACAGGATGCTGACAAGCATAGAGTTTATCAGCATCCTGTCAAGCAACGCACCATCACCAACAGTATTGATAGCACTCTCAGCGGGTTTCTTCCAACGCCCTGAGCAGGCGGCCCAGCATCGTATTTACCGGAACCGGGATACCATGGCGAGCGGCAAGCTCCAGCACTGTTCCCGCGAAAATTTCCACCTCGGTTTTGCGGCCGGCCTCTACGTCCTGGCACATTGAGGTTTTGCCTTCAGGCGACAGGGCATCCAGTACCGGATACAGGCTTTCTATGTCGCCCTCGCCGAGGATGATGCCCTCTGCCCGTGCCACAGCGGCCGCCTCGCGCATCGCGTCCTCCATTAACCGCGGAGCCTCTTCCTTTCTCCGGGCGCTCATCAACGGACCGTAGGGGATGCGCAGCACCGCGCTGACCTGGTTAAGGCCGACGTTTACCATGAATTTGTACCAGAGCCGGCCGATCATGTCGGCGGGAACGGTGTAGACGATGCCTGCCGCGTCAAACAGCCCTGCTATGCGGCGCACCCGTTCACTGCATTCCGGAGTGCAGCGGCCCTCGAGCGAGGGGTTGGCCCTGTCTCCAAAAAAAATGATGCCGGTGTTGGTGTAGGTGGTGCGGTTGCCGCTGTGACCGGCGTCTGTTTTGATGATCATTGCGTAGGGAATGCGCCAGGCGCCGTAAGCCGCAGCGATGATGCCCTCGCTGGTGATGCCGTTCAAAAGGGAGAGAATCAGGGTTTCAGGGCCGATGTGTCCACAGAGGTCGGCGATGACCTGCTCAAGGTGGTGGGCCTTGCAGGCTATGATTACCAGATCGGGCTCCGTGCCGGGTTCCGGCGCTGCAGCTGCGTCTGTAAGCGATAGGGCAATGCGCTCGCCGTTGATGATAAAACCGTCACGCCTGTAGCGCTCCAGCCGCTCCCCTGAGGCAAGAATGGAAACTGCTTCCGGTTTCCAGCGGTACAGCTGACCTGCGACCATCGAGCCGATAGCTCCGGCTCCTGCAACAAGCACTCTTTCAATCGGTTTCATGCCGGAAAACTCCTTGCCTGTGTAGACCTGATGTGTATACTATTGAAAAATGACCAATCTGACAATGATTATCACCCTGGTATCCCTTGCTGCAATGCTTCCGGCAGCCGTCATCCAGCTTGTCCGTCTTTTGCATGCTGTGCGTGCCCTCGGTCTGCGGCGTACGGCCTTTCCCCGCCAGGGTCTTGTGCGGTACGGGGCTGTGCTTGCTGCCGCTCCGGTGCTTGCCTCTTTGACCCTGATTCGCTCGCTCGGCTTTCCCGGAACACTTGCAGTCTGCGGTGTTGCCCTGCTTGGTTTTATGACCAGCGCCCGCGAGTTTGCCGCCGGCCTGTGCGCAGGGGTGTACGAGAACGGTTTTGTGTTCGGGGGAATGGTGATAAAGGGAGCGGACATTGATCTTGTTGAACGCGGATCGGCAGGCGAACTCATCATCCAGCTTCGGGATCGCACCCGCAAACATCTTGCGTCTGAAAATATCCCGGTGATAGACAGCCTGTATGACCTTGCATCGCAGTATGCCGATCTTGATACCGGTGCCGATTAAACGGTATGATGGGGGGATGAAAGTTATTGTTATCGGCTCGGGCGGCCGCGAGCACGCCATCGCCTGGGCTCTTGCCTGCTCCCCCTCGATTGATGAAGTAATCTGTATTCCCGGTAACGGCGGAACTGCCGCTGAACCGAAGTGCCGCAACCAGGCGGCCAATATAGCCGAGACCTCTGCTGTAGCAGACCTGTGCCTTGCAGAACTGACCGCTTCAGGCGGTTCGCCTGACGGTTTTGTGGTGGTCGGACCGGAAGATCCGTTGGCATCGGGGCTTGCAGATGCCCTTGCAGCCCGCGGCATCAAGGCTGTGGGCCCGCATAAAACGGCTGCCGCTCTGGAAGCCAGCAAGGATGTCGCCAAGCGCTTTATGGCCCGTCACGGCGTGCTGTGCGCCGAAAGCCGGACCTTTACCAATGTGCATGAAGCGGTCAGCTGGATACACCAGCGCGGCGCCCCCATCGTAGTCAAGGCCGACGGCCTTGCCGCGGGAAAGGGCGTGGTGGTTGCCTATGATACAGACACTGCCGTATCAGCGGTGCGCGATTTTATGACAAACAATACCCTGGGCGCTGCCGGTACAACGGTGGTTCTTGAGGATTTCCTTGAAGGCGAAGAGGTATCCATTCTTGCAGCTGTAAGCATAAGCCCCGATATGGACCGCCGCTCGTGCTGCATCCTTCCGTTTGTACCGGCCCGCGATCACAAGCGGCTTTTGGACGGCGCCGAAGGTCCAAATACCGGCGGCATGGGAGCAGTTGCTCCGGCAGCGGGAGTCAGCCCTGACGTGATGGACGAATTCCGCCGCGGCATCCTTGAACCAACCCTTCGCGGACTTGTGTCGGAAGGTTGGGAATACCGCGGATTTATCTTTTTCGGACTGATGGTAACCCCTGCCGGCCCCCGGCTTCTGGAATACAATGTGCGCCTCGGCGATCCTGAAACCCAGGCTGTACTGCCCTTGATGAATTTTGACTTTGCAGATCTGTGCCGCGCCATAACTGACGGGACCCTGCACGCTTTTGAGCTTTCCTGGAAACAGGGTGTTGTCTGTGCTCCGGTTGCGGTTTCACGGGGCTATCCCGGTTCCTATGAAAAAGGATTTCCTGTACATATTGACCGGGCGGCTGTAGCTGCTGCCGGTGCCCGGGTGTTTTGCGCAGGCGCCTCTGTGGACCATCGTGCCGGTGCAACAGAAGGCCAGCTGGTTACCTCGGGCGGCCGGGTTCTTGCCGCGTCCGCTCATGGTGCAGACCTCGACGAAGCCCGTGAACGGGCATACCGTGCCCTTGAGGCAGTCGATTTTGACGGACTGTTTTACCGCCGTGACATCGGTTTGCCCGGTGCGGCGGTGAGTAACCGGAGATAGGCAATCGAAGACAGACAGCCGGGGATTGCAGCCGGCGGCTCCGGCACCCTGATGCCGGCTGCGTGCACCCTGGGTGGTGTTCGAGGCCTTCTGCAGCCATACGTAAGGAGAATATAAAAAATGCTGAAAGGACGACATCTGATTGAACCTGCTGACCTGACGGTCGCCGAACTTGATGATCTATTGGATCTGGCGGGAAACATCATCGATAATCCGGAACGTTATACAGAAGTGTGTCGGGGCAGGGTCCTCGCCACACTTTTTTTTGAGCCCAGCACCCGCACCCGCTTGTCCTTCGAGGCGGCCATGCAGCGTCTCGGCGGTTCCACTCTGGGCTTCGCCGAACCCGGCGCCACTTCAACCAGCAAGGGTGAAAGCCTTGCCGACACGATCCGCACCGTTGCCAGCTACGCTGATATCATCGCGATGCGCAATCCCAAGGAAGGAGCCGCCCTTCTTGCGACCCGGTTCAGTCAGGTGCCTGTCATCAATGCCGGAGACGGCGGTCACCATCATCCGACACAGACCCTTACCGATCTGTTGACTATCCGCCGGGTGAAGGGCAGCATCGATGGTTTAACTATCGGTTTGTGCGGCGACCTCAAGTTCGGCCGCACTGTACACAGCCTTGTAAAGGCAATGAGCCGCTACCGGAACAACCGTTTTGTGCTGATAAGCCCTCCTGAACTGGAGATACCGGATTACATTATCAGCCGTGTGTTCAAGCCCGCAGGTATTCATTTCCGGCAAGTGCGCCGCCTTGAAGATGCCATAGGTGATCTTGATATCCTGTATATGACCCGGGTACAAAAAGAGCGGTTTTTTAACGAGCAGGATTATGTACGTCTCAAGGACAGCTACATTCTTGACGCTGAAAAAATGAAACTTGGCAGGGAAGATCTGTGCGTGCTTCACCCCCTGCCACGGGTTAATGAAATAGCACCCGAAGTGGACAGTGATCCCCGCGCCACGTATTTTGAGCAGGTTCGCTACGGTATGTTTGTGCGCATGGCCTTGATAATGCAGCTGCTGGGCGTTAAGGAGCGGGAGGCGAAAAAGAAATGAATGTACAAAAAATAAAAAACGGTTTGGTTATCGACCACATTCGGGCCGGTACAGGGCCGCGTATCTTTAACTGGTTAAAACTGGACAGGGCAAGCTTCAGTGTGGCTCTGATCATGAATGTGCAATCCAATCACATGGGTAAAAAAGATATCATCAAGATCGACAATGTGCTGGATATCGATTATTCGGTGCTTGGTTTTATCGACCCGAATATTACGGTTAATGTTGTCGAAGAAGAACATGTATTGCGAAAGATAACCCTGTCGCTTCCCGAGCGGGTAGAAAATGTGATTCGCTGCCGCAATCCCCGCTGTATTACATCCAGCGAGGGGAATATTCCCCATGTGTTTCTGCTTGTAGATAAAAAACGGGCCGAGTATGCCTGTGAGTATTGCGACGAGCTGTACCGGGCCGGCATTGGCGAGGTGTTTTAATGTCTGCTTCCGTAACGGGCGGCACCGGCCGTTCTGTAATCATTCACAATGCCCGGCTTATAGATAGCGGCACCGATGAACGGGGCGCCCTGTTGGTCCGTGACGGACTGATTGCAGGCATTTGTCTGGGAGAGGACGGACCTGACAGCCTTTTTCGCATGTCGGATGAATCACCGGAGCTGTTTGACGCCCGGGGGCTTGTTCTGATGCCGTCTTTTATCGATATGCATGCCCATTTTCGTGATCCGGGGCATACCGACAAAGAGGATATTATAAGTGCTTCCCGGGCTGCTGCTGCAGGCGGTTACGGAACAGTGGTGCTGATGCCCAATACAAATCCTGTTATCTCTGATGCTGAAAGCGCCCTTGCTGTCCGAGAACGGGTACAGTCTGCCGGCTTGATCGATGCGTTTCAGTCTGTCAGTCTGACCCGCGGATTTGACGGTACTGATACCTCTGCCCTGGAGAACCTTGATCCTGCCTCTGTTCCTGTAGCTACCGAAGACGGCAAGGAAGTTTCCTCCGCCGCGGTAATGCTCAAGGCGATGGAGCTGTGCGCCCGTCAGGGTGTGCTGGTCAGCTGTCATTGTGAAGATCCGGATCTTGCCGCTGCGGCGCGACCCTTCCGCGAGCAGGCCCTGTCTGTCGCAGGCGGAGATCCGGCGTGCCGCAGGGATCTTGCGGCCCGTTTTACATCGCTTTCAGGATCGGCCGATTTTGAACCGGTCCGTGCGAATCTTTCACAGGCAGGCCGTCTATTGCGGCTTGCAGAAAATACCATGACAGAACGCAATCTGGCCTTGGCTGCAGCGGCGGCTTGCCGGGTTCATATCGCCCATATCAGTACCCGCGAGGCCCTTGATGCGGTCAGACGGTACCGGACTGAACGCCCGAACGGTGTAAGCTGCGAGGTAACTCCGCACCATCTGGCCCGGAACGATCTTGTTCCCGGTATTGTCAATCCTCCCCTTCGGAGCGAGGCCGATCGTCTGGCTCTTGTTGACGCGCTGGCAGACGGAACTATTGATGCTATTGCAACCGACCATGCCCCGCATACTGCAGCGGATAAGGCAGCGGGGGCGCCCGGTTTTTCCGGCATTCAGACTGCCTTTGCCCTGTGCCACACTGTTCTGGTTAAAAACGGCCGGATTTCCCTGCAGCGTCTTTCTGCTTTGATGTCAGGCCGTCCGGCCGAACTTTTAGCCCTGGCCCGGGGCCGGCTGCGTGTCGGCTTTGCCGCCGATCTGGTGCTGGTTGACCCTGGTCTTGCCTGGAAGGTCAACGCTGCTGACTCCTCTGCCTGGTATTCACGCAGCAGGAATTCGCCGGTGGACGGAGAAACCCTGCATGGCCGGGTTGTACGCACCTGGAAGGCTGGCCGTACAGTCTGGTTCTTACAGCAGGGATTCACTGTTTGATATTATTTGGCTCGACCCGTGCAACAGATCCGGACACTGGGGATGCAGAAGCCCTCAAAGCTTTTTTAGGCATGAGGGACCGGGAGCTGCGTGAACGCGGAGTCATTATTGGTGAAGGACGCCTCCTTGCACAGCGTCTGGCATCTGCTGCGCAGCTGCTGGCGATGTTTGCGGTTCCTTCCCTTTCGAAAGAAGCAGAAAAACTGGCAGCCGGCCGCTGTCCTGTTATTGTTGAACCGGAGCCGGTTCTTGCCGGATTGAGCGGGTATTCGTTTCATCGTGGCCTCATTGCCCTTGCCCGACGTCCGGAACAACTTCCGGCTGAGGGTCTTCTTTCCTTCATGCCGGTGTGTGCCGCCGGGACTGGCCGGTATCCACGCGTGGTGGTCCTTCCCGATACCCGCGACCCTGAAAACCTTGGTGCCATCGCCCGCTCTGCCGCTGCTCTGGGCTGGGACGCACTCCTTCTTGGGGCGTCCGGCGCAGATCCCTGGAGCCGGCGGACCCTGCGCTGTTCGATGGGCGCCACCCTTGACCTGCCGGTGTATGTATGTGAGACCCTGTCTGCTCTGGAAAAGCTGCGTACTGCAGGCTGGATTCTTGCTGGAGCCGCCTTGAACGAAAACGCCCTTCATCCGTCACAGCTTTCCGTCCTGGCAGGACAGGCGCCCTTTGCCCTCCTTCTGGGTAATGAGTACACCGGTCTTGGCGAGGTTCTGTGCGAACGTTGTACGCATCTGATATGCATTCCTCAAGGCAGATCACAGGGCGGCATCCTTGATTCATTGAACGTAGCAGCTGCTGCCTCCATTCTTTTATGGGAGGCTGTAAGACAGTAACACTCTGATGGCGCACACCGGGTGGATAAGCATCCTGTTATGCATCATTGTGCAGTTCTTTAAAGAAGTGCATGCGGTTTTTACCTGCCTGTTTTGCATGATACATGGCCTGATCCGCTTCCTGAATAAGCATTTCTACCGGCACTTCTCCCGTGCTTGAGAGTCTGATGCCGATGCTGGCGCTGATTCGTACCGAGGTTCCGTTAATCAGAAAGGGTGTGCTTGCTGCTTCAAGCAGTCTTTTTGCTGTTTGCTTGCATGACTCCCGGTTTGTTACA
>CAZXJV010000086.1:0-11484 GCA_964641135.1 uncultured Treponema sp.
GGAATAGAAGGCATCGATTTTGCGCCCTGAAAGAATATGCAGTAGATAGGTGTTCTGTGTTTTAATGATTTCCGGGGTATACCCGGTTTCCTGGGGTCCATCTACCGCAACAATGATTTCCGCTTCAGGAACAGTTTCCCTGATCCATCCTGCACGGACTGCGGTGGGAATCTCTGTTGTGCGTGCTGCATTGTATACAACAACGATGAGGCGATCCATTTCCATAAGGGCCGTTTTCATGAGATACTGATGTCCCAGGTGAAAGGGGGCGAATTTGCCCAGTACAAGTCCGGTGGTCATGCGCAGCGGTCTACCTTATACAATTTTGGAAGTCAGTATACCATAAAAAAGGAGTGATAGCGTATGGATTGTTCATTTCGTCAGGCGGATCTCGCTGATGCCGGGGACAGCCGCATAGTTGCAGATCTTGTCAGCGCCTTTGAGTTGAATCAGACGGGTCGCCTTCCACCTGACCCTGACTCTGACTCTCTTATTGCAGCGCTGCGCGGATTCCCGACAACTCATGCCTTTATCTGCGAGATACCCGGAACCGGGGCGGCAGGACTTGCCCTTTGTTTTCTGGGCTTTTCCACATTTTTGCGAAAGCCGCTTTTAAATATCCATGATTTTTTTGTGTTGCCGGAGTTTCAGGGCAGGGGCATCGGCCGCGCCTTTTTGTCCTTTCTTGAAGACCAGGCCCGCCTCAGGGACTGGGGTCGAATCACTCTTGAAGTATATGCTGACAACACCCAGGCGCGTACCCTCTATGAGTCCTGCGGCTATACCGGCTCCCAACCCGAAACCGGCCGTGTATATTACTTTCTGCAGAAGAATATGTAAAAAAGCTTTTCTGATTCTGACACTTGTACGTGTAATTCTGAACGTACCGGAGGGCTGATGTTTTATGAAAGTTGATTTTCACGCTCATCTAGACCGCTATACACATCATGCCAGGGTGCTGAACATAATCGAGACGCGTAAAATACTGACAGTCGCTGCTTCTATGGATTGTTCGAGCTATCAAAAAACGTGTGCGCTTTTCGGTGATTCGCCCTGGGTCATTCCTGCATTTGGTATTCATCCTGCATGCTCCGGGGCCGATATAGATTGGACTGTGGCAGATACTCTGCTTGAGGCATCTTCGCTTACAGGCGAAATAGGGCTTGATGATCTCTGGGTAACTGATGTCCCGCTCAAACGGCAGCTGTTCGTGTTTGAGTACATCCTTGATCATTGTAATCGTTACAGAAAGTATTGTGTGGTTCATACCAAGGCCGCAGAACGTCTTGTATTGGACGTTCTTGCCGGCTTCCCGCGGGCCCGGCCGGTGATTCATTGGTATAGCGGACCTGAAGATCTGTTCCGGCTCTATCTGGACCGGGGATATCCTTGTACCTTCGGTTGTGAACTTGCATACTCTGCTCATATCCGTTCACTGGCTGCATTGACACCGTCACAGCTGGTTTTGGCTGAAACAGATAATCCCGGTGCAGAACCCTGGCTCGGCGGTACCACTGACAGCCCTGAACTGATAGACCGGGTAATCGCCGATATAGCCCTCGCCCGATCTGTAAGCGTGACGGAGGCCGCGGCACTCGTCAGTACGAACAGCCTTCGAATTTTTCAGGAAAGCGGAATTCCTGTCCCGACAGGTTTTTAAGACTGTGCTAAACGGGTTTTACTGTTCGCTGTGCAGGTAGCGGTAGACCTTCTCGATTTTTCGCAGCATAAGATTGCGAATAACCGGCTGAAACTGGTGGGTGCAGATATCTTCATCGATGCGTTCGGTAAACCAGTTTCGCAGTGTATTCAGGTCTTTTACCGTGGCAGGCGGTTCCGGCGGAAGATCTTTCAGGATGGTGCGCACGCAGCCGAGCTCCTGCTCCAGCAGCGCGTTGTTTTGCAGAAACACATACTCGGTGATTTTTTCGCTCCGGTGTTTTTCTTCCAGGTATTCGCCCCAGGTTGCAATGTCTTCCTCCAGGTCTTCAAGTTCTGCCAGCAGTACCTTGGTAAAAAGTTTCAGCTTTTCACGCATTGTCTTCTCCTCGGGTCATGTGATGCAGGGCTTCGGCATTCCGGACCCCCTGTTCACCGATGGTTGATACCTCCTGGACGGCATCCAGGATTGCTTCATCTTTTTGACGGACAGTACCGGCTTCTTGCCGCAGCGATTGTAGTGCCTGCAAGGAATCCTGCAGATGTGATTCAACCGTCGCCTGGGCATCCTGAATTTCTGCTCCTCCGGATTTAACCCGCTCGGACATTTCGCCGAGGGTTCGCAGGGCTTCGAGTATCTGTTTCCCTCCATCGGCAAGCTCTTCTGTTGCACTGGTAATTTCCTGGAATGCTTCAATTGCACGGTCTATTTCCTGCCGGATTGATTCAAAGCTTTTTTTGGTGTGCCCGCTTTCTTCGGCGGCATTGGTGATGATCGGGATTACTTCCTTGAGTTGCCGGCCGATCTCTTTGGCATTCTTGCCCGAGGTATCGGCGAGCTTGCGAATTTCTTCAGCGACAACCGAAAATCCGCGTCCGGCGTCTCCTGCGTGGGCAGCCTCGATTGATGCGTTCATCGAAAGCAGGTTGGTTGATCCAGCAATATTGTTGATAACTTTTACCATGTTCTGGATTGATCCGATGCTGCCTTCGATACGGGCGATATAGGACAGCAGACTGTCAAGGCGCTGCATCCCTGAATCGGTGGTGCCTGCCAAGGCTTCCATGGAGGCGCGCCGCCGGTTGGCAGAGTCAGCCACACTGCGAATTGACGCGACCATCTCGTTAATGGATGCGGCCGATTCTACCTGTGCGGCGAACTCTTCCTCTATGCTTTGATTCAGCTCGCCAATACGGTCACCGATGCGCTCTGTTGCAGAAATTGAAGCATTGGAGGTGCTTTCCATGCTGCGCACCCGTTCTTCGATGCTTTCTATGGAACGTCCCGCGTCCGCGACCAGGCGCCGGATCTCGTCAACCCGTGTTGTCAGGTTGCCCATGGCTTCCAGGTTTGTTGTGGTTCCGGCGATGACCTGCGACATACGGTCCAGTTGACGGTCGGCCCGCTGGCGTTCATGTTCGATTTCGACATTGAGCAGTCGTGACAGGGCGCTGGCTTTAAGTACGAGAAAAGAAATGAGAAAAAGTACGGCCAGGGCCGAGATAAGGGTGGGAATACTGTCTGCGAGCGATAAACCGGCAGGTCGCAAGCGGATAAAAATAAACATAACTTGAATCGAACCCCCGACACTGGCGATTATCACGGGAATTTTTCTGTTTTGTATAAAAAGAAGTGAAAAACTGATAGCAATTACAAAGTAACTCACATTCCGGAACAGCAATGCTGGATGGGGGGCATCGGCAACCAGCGCCATGGCGGATAAAACGAGCGAAGCTGCAATTACCGCCACAAGCGAGGATGCATGATAATGGCCTTTTTGCAAGAGAATAAACGCAATGAGCATGAAGATAAAAACAGATCCTTCCAGCAACGCGTTGGCATAATCTTTGGTTACAAAATCAAGTATGAATATGACGGGGAGCAGACAGAGTACAACAAGCAGTACAATCCGCAGAATACCGGCTTTACGGCGTATATCGGTGCTTTGTGCTGCAAAAAGATCAGCGAATGATGGCATGAATTCCTCCAGGTGACACACTCAGTATCATGCACGTTGAACAGATTCTCAAGAGGGTGTTGTCAATTTTTCCAGCTCTGAAAGTTTGGCATGGGCCTGTGCGGGACCTTCTGCACATATCTCGGCGGTTGGACGAAAATTTCGACAAACTGCGGGGTATTCTTCTGTATTCCAGATACGGCATCGCCTGTGTGCATCGAGATTGACACAGGGAATACCTGCCGGCTTGCCTTCCGGCATCCCTGGCAGGGGAGAACTGATAGAAATGACAATACAGCAGGCCGCGCAGCCGGAAATACACTTTATCATCGGGAAAACTATGGTATACTACCGGTGTGGAATACTCAATGCTGCCGGATCTTCGCTGGAATATTGACTATAACATAAGCGCCCTGGTTTTACTGCTGATTGTTGTCAGCGGCTTTTTTGCGCGCAAAAACCTGCCGTTGCGGCTGAACCGTATATACCGGAACCTGCTGCTGCTCTCGCTTGGCTCGGTGCTGTTTGATACCATGACCGTTTTTTTGATTTCCTGGCACCAGCTGTTCCCGCAGTCACTTATAACAGCGGTAAATTTGATTTATCTGCTTTGTGTTAATGCAATTCCTCCTGTGTTAATGCAATTCCTCCTGTGTTTTTGCTCTATGTTCATGAGGTTACCGGTATTCCCCGTCATCGACACGGAATTCGCCATGCCTGGTGGTTTCTGCCGGTTGTCATTTCGGCTGTTTCGCTTTTAATAACTCCCTGGACCGGCTTTGTGTTTACGTATGATTCATCCGGTATGTATGGCTGGGGACCGGGGATGCTTTTTCTGTATGGTGTTTCCGAGTATTTTATTCTGATCAGCCTTGCCTATACCATCAGGTACCGCCGGGTTATCGGATGGAGTCATTTCGCGGTCATGCTTTTTTTTATTGTCGCCGGCGTGGTAGCTGTATTTATACAGATACTGCTTAAAAATCAGCTGGTGGTTGGTTTTACCTCGGCTGTATCGATGCTCTTGCTGTACATGAGCCTTCAAAGCCCTGACCAGGGAACGGATCTGCCGACAGGTGTGTTTAACCGGTCTGCATTTCTGACCATGTTGAATATCCGCTTGTCCCGCAAGGTCCCGTTCGTAGTTCTGGCTCTTGCTATAGATGATTTCAAGTTTATTAACAACACTTTTGGCATTGTAAATGGTGATGCCTTGATTCGTATGCTTGCTCATTGGCTGCGGGCTCTGTCCCCGGATAAACAGGTATATCGTATTGGCGGAGACCAGTTTGCCCTGTTCTATTCCGGGACGGTATCAGAAGCCCAACCGCTTCTGGAAACAATACAGGAACGTTTGGAGCATCCCTGGTCCATCAATACAGTCAGTGTAACACTTTCGGCCTGTACGGTTGTGTTGTCATGTCCCGATGATGCCCGCAGTGTAGAAGACGTTGTTGACGGCATAGACTTTTCGATTCATGCGGGTAAAAAACAGAGAAAGGGAGCTACCGTATTTACCAGGGATCTTTCTGTAAAACCTGGCATGAGGGCAGTCGCTGTAGAAAAAGCTGTGCGTCGGGCTATCAGAAACGACAGTTTTGCGGTTTTCTTTCAGCCGATTTATTCGATCAAAAAAAAGTGTTTTTGTTCTGTAGAGGCGCTTATCCGCCTTAAAGATGAAGAACTGGGTGTTATACCTCCCGACGAGTTTATCCCGCTTGCAGAAAAAAACGGACTTATCCTGGAAATTGGATCACAAATCTTCACAAAGGTGTGCAGGCAGGTTATGGCCCTGGACCTTCCGGGACTGGGTATTGAATTCGTGGAAATTAACCTTTCAGCCGTACAATGTATGCAGCAGGATCTTGCTGCTGCCCTGTTGTCCATCATGCGGCAGACAGGGATAGATCCCTCTATTGTCAATCTTGAGGTTACTGAAACTACTGCTGTTAATTCTCCGGAAGCCCTTGCCCGGAGCATGACTGCCCTGATCAAGGAGGGGGTGAGTTTTTCGCTGGATGATTATGGATCGGGGTATTCAACCATCGACTATATTACCAGCTACAATTTCCGTCTCGTCAAGATTGACAAAATCATTGTCTGGTCATTTCTTGATAATCCGAAGGCGTCTATTGTACTGACCCATACTATCAACATGCTCAAGGATCTGGATATGCACATTGTGGCCGAAGGTGTCGAGACACTTGAGCAGTCAGATGCCCTGTCTGCGATGGGGTGCGATTATCTGCAGGGTTACTATTATTCGCGTCCGCTATCCTGTGACGATATCGTGCCCTTTCTTAAAAATCCTTCTCTCCCCGTCTGAAAAGCAGGGTGCCTGCACACAACGAGGTCGCACGCACCCTGCACATGACGCAAATCAGACTGTTGGCAGGATGCTGACAAACTCGATGCTTGTCAGCATCCTGCTATGCAATTCTTCGAAAAGCTTACGCTTTTCTGCAGAATTATGACATTATTGTAGCTGATGACAAAGGCTCGATAGCCTTTGTCATCAGCCTGTTAGCGGTTAGACCGTGCGATTTTTTTCCAGAACTGTTCCTGTTGCCGTTTATAGCGTTCAGGGTCGCTGTTATATGCAGCTTCCTTGCGCAGCTTCAGATACTGATTCCACCTGTCCGGACTGACGGCGCCTGTTTCCAGCGCTGTGCGGATTGCACATCCCGGTTCAGTACCGTGGGAACAGTCAGAAAAACGGCAGAAACCTTCCAACGCATCAATCTCCGGAAAGGCGGTTTCAATACCGGTTTCGGAATCCCATAGTCCTATTTCCCGTATTCCGGGGGTATCGATCAAAATATGTCCGGATTGCAGCAGAATCATCTGGCGATGTGTTGTTGTATGGCGTCCTTTGCCGTCGGTCTGACTGATCCCGGATACCTTCAGGATGGTTTCGCCGGATAGCGCATTTACAAGCGATGATTTTCCTACGCCTGATGAACCCAACAGAACAGATGTTTTTCCGGACAGGAGTTTTTCATTCAGACTGTCCATTCCCTGGCCTGTAAGTGTACTGATCCCCAGAACATCTGCCCCGGGGCATACACTGATGGCTTCGGTAATAAAGTCTTGCGGGTCAGATGCAAGGTCTGCCTTGGTCAGCACCACCAGGGGAACAGCTCCGCTTTCCCATGCCCCGGCGCAATACCTCTCAAGCCGTCTGGGATTAAAATCCCTGTTCATGGAACTGAGTATCAGTACAAGGTCAATGTTTGCTGCAAGAACCTGTGCTCCTGCTCCCGGTTCAGGGTCAATTCTGGAAAAGGCGGATACCCGCGGCAGCACCGAATAAATGACCGCAGGTTCATCCGGCCGGCTGGAAACAAGTACAAAGTCGCCGATCACCGGGAATACCGGTCCTCCGGGAACCTCGCGTCGGTGTCCGGACGGATCCGGAAAGCGGGAACGTTTCAGAATTCCGCGGACGTGGCCTGTGGCGGTGATTAGGTCATAACCGGAACGGTTTACACGAATAATTCGTGCCGGTTCCAGCTGAAGATTCGGAGCTTTCGCTTCGTCAGGCATCTGCACGGGGGGTATCCCATGTGCTGCATAGCCGTATTGGTTCAGCATATTCATTGCTGTGAGTCCTGTTATATGTCAAAAAAAGGGTGAGCAGGCCGATGTATGGCCACGTGACATCGGGCTTTTGCGCGGGAAGCAAAAGCGGCTATGGATCTAGAGGGAGATCCTCCGGGTTAGAACAATCATACTGTAACCTCCCGATTTCCGCACCTCGCGGGGATGACATGAGTATGATGCTGTCAGGCAGTGTCTGTCAACAGGCCTGTTCCGATCTGGTCAATACTGTACATATAAAGTTATAATAGCGGTACGGCAGGATGATCTTCTGCCAGGGGAGTTTAATTGATGCATAAACCGGTTCTGACCGTTTTTTTCTTGCTGTGGGGGTGCGCTTTCTCTCTTTTTGCGTCCGGGCGAAACGAACCTCTCAGTGCCGGCGCGGGTAGTGCTTCCTGGGGAATACCGGAAATACCTTCGTTCCGTAACGCCGCTGAAGCCTTTTTTGATCCCCTGGTTGTCGGCGAGATACGAATTGCCATACGAACTGACGAGTGGAATGGCCTTTTAAATGATTTTGACAATAATATGCGCAACGAGGTCTACCGTGAAGCCTCCTGTACAATTACCGGCGGCGGTCTGGATCGGCCGGTTGAGTTCAGCAGTATAGGCTTGCGGTTACGCGGGAATACAAGCCGCCGCAGACCCGAGGTTGCCCCGCCGTTCGACCTTCATGATCCTGCAAACGATATTGAACGTGTCCATCTGAAACTGAAATTCAATCATACCTTTTCGGGCCGGGAGGATATTTACGGATCACGATCACCGGAGGTTCCCACACAACCTTCCAACAGTCGTCAACGCCTGTTTCCCGAGGTGCGCGGTCTGAACCTCAAATACAACAAGGATGATCCTTCATATATACGTCAAACGTTATCCTATGAAATTTACCGGGGCTTCGGTGTGCAAGCACCACGGACCACATACAGCAGGGTATATCTGCGTATCGGCGATGGTCCGGAACGGTATATGGGTCTGTATATGGTTTTTGAATTTATTGACAATACTTTTATTCAAAGACGGTTTGGCGGTTTACGCAGTACCTTGTTCAAGAATTTATGGCAGGGATTCGGACCTGCAGATTTGCTGCGTCAGGATCTGGATGGTTCTCTGGACAGCGGTCCGATTGGCAGGGAACGGGCTGATCCTCCTGACAGGGAAACCTGGGAGCGCTATCGGTGGAACCCCTACCGGCCATCCTATGATCTGAAAGAGGATCCTGACGGGAAAGCGGTTGATTCCTTGAATGCCCTGATTGCGCTGCTTAATTCACAGCCTGGCAAGGAAGAACTGGAATCGGTAATTGATGTGCAAGGTTTTTTACGTGCATTGGCAGTTAATGTGATGGTCGGTCAGGCTGATGATTACTGGCGTGGCGGAAACAACTATTATTTATACAGAAACCCCCGCGATGGCCGCTGGACCTATCTGCCGTATGACCATGACCGGACCTTCGGGATAACTACCTTCGGACCGGATCCTGCAGTCTCATCTGTGCTGCACTGGGGCGATGATTCCGGCACTCCTGCACGCCCGATGCTGGTGATAAGTATTTTGAATATTCCGGAGTTTAAAGCCGATTATATGCGGTATCTCAGGGAGCTTGCTGATTCCGGCATCTACAGCGAAGAACGTTTGATAGCACGTATTCGCGAAATTCATACAGTCATTGGACCGCATACGCGGGGGTATCAGGTAGCTTCGATTGAGCCGTTTAATCCGGATACCGCAGTTTTTAGCCGGTTTATCAGACAACGGCTTGCGGTGTTAAACCGTGAGATTAAATAACAGGTTGCCGCAAGTATTGCCTTGAGGACATGCGGGCATTGGAGTGTGCTATGGAATGGCTTCAGATCTGGTCATCTGCGATTATACTGATCTTTGTGATCGATCCTTTCGGTAATATTCCCGTGCTGTTGGCGGTTCTAAAAGATCTTCCCAGACGCAGGCAGTTTGTGATCATTCTGCGCGAGATGCTGATTGGATTATCTGTCATGCTTGTGTTTCTTTTTTTTGGCCGTTCATTTTTATCTGTATTCCAGCTGGAAACTGCGGCCATACGGATTGCCGGCGGCATCATTTTTTTTGTGATAGGATTACGCATGGTTTTCCCGGGAGATTCCGGGTCCATATATTCCTCCAGGGGAGAACCGTTCATAGTCCCCATTGCAATACCGCTGATAGCCGGCCCATCTGCCCTTGCAACCCTCATTCTCATGACAGAGGGTCACCCCGGCCAGCGCCTTCCGGTTTTTATGTCTCTGGTGATTGCGTGGGCTGTCTCCAGCATTATTTTGTTGCTGTCTCCATTGATTTATCGTCTTCTTGGCGAGCGGGGGCTGACTGCGCTGGAACGCCTTATGGGTATGCTTCTTCTTATGTTGTCTGTACAGATGATCATTGATGGAATACGGGCTCTGTCACTGTTCTGATCAGTGTCAGATGGTGATAATTCGGTTTTTCCCTTCATGCTTTGCCTTGTACAGGGCCATATCAGCACGAAGCAGGAATCCGTCAAAGGAATCACCTTCCCGGCTGCCGGTAATTCCGATGCTGACGCCGGATTTGTATGTAAATTGACATCCCTCCGAAAGCGCACCGTTTCTGATGTCGTCAAGCAGTGCCGACGCTACGCGATGGGCGGTATCGGTATCGGCATCGGGCAACAGCACAAGAAATTCATCACCGCCCATACGACAGGCAAGATCGGTTTTTCTGATATGGTTGCGTAAAACCCGGCCCATGGCAGCAAGTATCAGATCTCCGGCCGGATGCCCCCATGTGTCATTGATCTTTTTAAAGTCGTCAAGATCAATTGTAATGACCACTATTCCGGACAGACTGCTTCGCTCCTGTTCAAGCCGTTTGACTGTTTCGTTAAGATATCTGCGGTTATATAAACCGGTCAAACTGTCCTGGCGGGCAAGTGAAAGATAGTGTTTTTCGCGTGCGGCTATTTCTTCTTTTTCTCTCAGTTCTGTTTTTAGCAAATCAAGAACCGCAAGGGCAAGCAGCAGTGCATCAAGACCGGTGCCTATCATAAAGAAATATGCTGCAGGGATGGCTGCCTGACGGTAGGCTGCTGTTGCCCATATAACAGTCCCCATAAACAGAGGGAACCAGGCAAGCAGGTAAAAACGCGCTTCGCGGAATCCCCGGAAATAGACAATCATGATGGAACACAGAATCAGAATTGGTATAATTCCTCCGGTTACATAGGCAAGCCTGTTTGTAAAATGGTCCATGCGGAGCACACCGGTTACTATCTGGACGATAAACAATGCTATACCGATCCACAAAAGGCCATTCATTACCGGAAGACGCTTGCGTAATCCCAGGAACTGTTGTGCAAAGACGATCATGAAGATGCCCATTCCGCCCAGTGTAAACCAGACCAGCGGCGAATATACTTCGTATGGAAGGTTGCAAAACCACAGGAAGCCGTGGACGCGAAAGTGGTACAGAATAAGGAAAAATAGATAAGCAAGATAGAAACCGAAGATTCGGTGACGTACCAGAAGCCAGGCAAATAATCCGGTAATGAACATGGCGAACAGGATGCCGAAAAAAACACCGAACAGAACATGTTCAGTCCAGATGCGGTGTACAAGCCGTGCAGTGTCTATAACGGCAAGAGGAACCCACATGATTGTGAAGGTTTGCACCCGTATATACACCGGTCGGGTTTCATCCAGATTTGCCGGAACAGGAATATCCCACACACGATTCGGCAGTTCAATAGCTGACGGGGGCAGTTTTTTACCAACAACAACCCTGTTCCATTCATTTCCGGAATCCCCCTCTTTAACAGGGAACCACAGGGATACATGTTCCAGGTTTGAGTTGTTTATTTCGAGATATCTTTGAGTATCTGATGCACGAGATGCGGGGACAATAAAAAAACGCAGCCATACTGCTGATTCGGTAATACCCATGTGAATACGCGAGCCGCCGACCGGTTTAAAACTGTCCGCATCTTGAACCAGCTGATCAAAACGGGTTGCTGTTGTGGGATCTGCATACACGGCCAGGTCCTGGATTGACGGATCGGCGCGAAGAACTGCGGGGTTGCCTGAATAGGCAAGGTAAAAACAGGCCGTAACAAAAAGGCCCATTAATAAAAACGGCACAGTGCCGAATATGCGTGGCTTCATTGTGTGAACAGTGTACCACAACCCGTTATAAACAGCAATTTTTTCCCTGTCATATCCATACTGCACATACCGGCAGACCTTGCTGAACAGGGTACGGGGGTACACTTTTA
>CAZXJV010000087.1:0-11156 GCA_964641135.1 uncultured Treponema sp.
ACGATAATCCAACCAAGGCCAGCCGTCCCTTTGACCGCGACCGTGAAGGTTTTATCATGGGTGAGGGTGCCGGTGTTCTTATTCTTGAAGAACTGGAGCATGCATTGGCCCGCGGTGCGAAGATCTATGCCGAATTTGCCGGTTTTGGAGCTTCGAGCGACGCCTACCACATCACCAGCCCCAATCCGGACGGTTCAGGCGGTGCCCTCGCTATCACCCGCGCACTGGAAGACGCCGGCGTAAAACCCGAGGATGTACAGTACTATAATGCACACGGAACCAGCACTCCGGTGAATGATCCAGCCGAAACACTGATGATCAAGAATGCCTTCGGTGCCCACGCCTACAAAATGAAGGTATCCAGTACAAAGAGTATGACCGGACACTGTGTCGGTGCTGCCGGAGCCATCGAGGCTATCATCGGCATCAAGGCAATCAATGACGGTTTTTATCCGCCGACCATCAATCTGGATAATCCCGATCTTGAGCACGGCTGTGATCTTGATTATGTACCGAACGTCGGCGTTGAAGGAGAGATTGACTGCATCGCCAGCGGTTCTCTCGGCTTCGGCGGACACAACGGTGTTGTTGTAATGAGGAAGTTCAAGAAATGAGCATGACCGATCTTTCAAATCCCGCCGAACGCGCCGCAGGGCGTGCCGGTATAGAAAAACTGCTGCCGCATCGTGATCCTTTTCTGTTTGTTGACTGTATCGATATTACAGACGATGAAAAGGTAATCGCCCGGCATGTGTTTGCCGCAGATGAATTCTTTTTTAAGGGACATTTTCCTGTGTATCCGGTTGTCCCCGGCGTAGTTCTGGTTGAAACCATGGCTCAAGCCGGCGGAGCCGGTCTTGCAAAACGCGGAATCATGGGTGAGGAAGCCTTGTTTTTCCTTGCCAGTGTGGACAAGGTAAAGTTTCGCCGCCAGGTACGTCCTGACGAGGAAGTTCGCCTTGAAATAACAAATCTGCGTGTATCCGCAAAGATGATCAAGCAGTCCGGAAAAGCCTTTGTTGGAGATGAGCTGGCCGCTGAAGCCGAATGGCTGTGCCTGGTAGGCAGCAAGGATGACGTAAAGTAAATGAGCATTAAACCAAAGATTCGCAACAATATCTGCCTGAATGCGCATCCTGCAGGATGTGCCAGGGAGGTAGAGAACCAAATTCAGTATGTAAAAGACAAGATCGCCTCCCGCGGTGGTATTAAACAGCCGCTCAAGGCAGTTCTTGTTCTTGGTTGTTCAACCGGTTACGGTTTGGCCAGCCGCATTACTGCAGCTTTCGGTCACGGTGCCGCTACCATTGGTGTTTCCTATGAAAAGCCGGGTGCAGCACATGCCAGCGGTACTCCCGGCTGGTACAATAATCTGGCGTTCGACCGCGCATCGGAGCAGGCCGGTTTGCCTGCTGTAACCATCAACGCTGATGCCTATTCCGATACTACCCGAAAACTGGTCATCGAAACCGCAAAGCAGATGGGCCTGAAATTCGATCAGGTTATCTATAGCCTTGCAAGCCCGGTGCGCACCGATCCCGATACCGGAATCATGTACCGTTCGGTGCTCAAGCCGATCGGAAAACCCTACAGCGGATTAACCGTTGACCCGATGACCGGTACCCTGTCTGTAATGGGTGCAGAACCTGCTACCGTGGAAGAAGCCGCAAATACAGTAAAAGTAATGGGGGGGGAAGACTGGGAGCGCTGGATAACCTGGTTGCTTGATGCCGACCTGCTGGCCCCCGGTTGTTTGACAGCCGCTTACTCGTATATTGGTCCTGCATTGTCGCATCCGATTTACCGCGATGGTACAATCGGCGGCGCCAAAAAACATCTTGAGGCTACCGCCCGCCGCATGAAAGACCTGCTGGCGGCGAAGATTGGCGGATCGGCCTTCGTGTCGGTTAATAAGGGCTTGGTAACCCGTTCAAGCGCTGTCATTCCGGTAATCCCGCTGTATCTTGCTGTTCTTTTCAAAATCATGAAAGAGCAGGGAAGTCATGAAGGTTGCATCGAGCAGATTGAGCGCCTGTACTCCGAGCGCATCTGTACCGGCGGTGATGTTCCTGTTGACAGTGAAGGTCTGATCCGTATTGATGACTGGGAGATGGACCCCAAGGTTCAGACCATTGTAGATGAAAGAATGGCCCGGATAAATGAACACAATCTTGCAGAACTGACCGACCTTGACGGCTACCGTCATGATTTTTTGGCTGCCAACGGGTTTGATATTCCCGGTGTGGATTACAAGGCAGCCGTAGGACGCATGGACTGTTTGCACGATTGCTGAGGCATACGCCCTGATAAGGAGACCTGGTATGGACGAGAAAACCCTTTTAGCACTGATGGATAAATTTGAAAAATCAAGCGCAGTGGAACTGAAGTATTCATCTTCAGGAACAAGTTTTGAATTGCGCAGAAAAGAAGCCTGTGCAGGTTCTTGTGCAGCTTCTTTTTCCGGCGGTCAGGCTGCACCTGTTTCTGTTGCTGCAGCGCCGCAGGGAGTTTCTGCACCGGTTGCTGTTTCCAGCCAGGAGCCCCCGCATACAGCAAGCCCGGCACCGCACAGTCCTGCTGCCGTTCCCGGTACCGAATATATTAAAAGTCCGATCGTCGGAACCTTTTACCGCTCGGCTTCACCTGACGCTCCTCCTTTTTGCGAGGCAGGAACAAAGATTAAAAAAGGTCAGAAGCTGTGCATCATCGAGGCTATGAAGATGATGAACGCCCTGGAAGCGGAATTTGACTGCGAAATTGTCAAGATTCTGGCGACCAACGGCGATATGGTAGAATTTGACCAGCCTATTTTTGAGGTTCGCCTGATATGATCAAGCGTCTGATGGTGGCCAACCGCGGTGAAATAGCGGTGCGAATTATCCGCACATGCCGCGAGCTTGGCATTGAGACCGTTGCCGTGTATTCGACTGCCGACAAGGATGCCCTGCATGTCCGGCTTGCGGATGTGTCGGTGTGTATCGGCCCGCCAAAAAGTTCTGCAAGTTACCTTTCAATCCCGGCCTTGATTACTGCAGCGGTTCGTACCGGCTGTGAGGCCGTACACCCCGGTGTAGGCTTTCTCTCCGAGAATTCCGACTTCGCCCGTGCCGTACAGAAAGCGGGTCTTATCTGGATCGGACCGAATCCTGATGTTATAGATCTGCTTGGCGACAAGGTAACGGCCCGCGAGACCGCGCAAAAGTACGGTTTGCCCATAACCCCCGGCTCGCCCGGGCCTATTGCAACAAAAGATGAAGCCATTCCGGTTGCCCGCGCCTGCGGTTATCCGGTAATCATCAAAGCTGCTTCCGGCGGCGGCGGCAAGGGCATGCGCATTGTCTGGAAGGATGAAGATCTGGAAGAAAACCTGAAGATAGCCAGTCGCGAGGCAGAGGCCAATTTTGCCGATGGAACTGTCTTCATCGAAAAATATCTGCAGAATCCCCGCCATGTTGAGCTTCAGGTGATTGCCGACGGTAAGGGAGGGGTTGCTGTTCTCGGTGAACGCGACTGTTCCGTACAGCGCAATCATCAGAAACTGATTGAAGAAAGCCCGTCTCCCGGTGTTACAGCCGAAATGCGTGAACGCATGAGCGCGGGCGCACGAAACATGTTTTCCAGCCTCAAGTACTGCGGAGCCGGAACAATCGAATTTCTGGTAGCAGGTGAAGAGTTCTTCTTTATGGAAGTCAATGCCCGCATCCAGGTTGAGCATCCGGTAACGGAATTTGTTACCGGCACCGATCTGATCCGCGAGCAGATTCTGGTTTGCTGCGGCGAGCCTATGACTGTTGATCCTGCATCCATTACCCTGAACGGCTGGTCAATCGAGGCGCGTATCAATGCGATGGCTCCCGGCACGGTTAAACATCTTGAAATTCCCGGTGGTCCCGGTGTGCGTTTTGACAGTTTCCTGTACCAGGGTTGTACTGTGTCGCCTCACTACGATTCCATGGTCGGCAAGCTCATCGTTCATGACAACGACCGCAATCGGGCTCTTTCCCGCCTGATCCGTGCTCTTGAAGAACTCAAGATTGATGGTGTTCCGGTAAACATCGAAACACAGAAAAAAATACTTTCGAACGTTACTTTCCGCTCCGGTAAATTCGGAACCGGTCTGTATTCCCAGCTGGAGGCCAGCCTGTGAGTGAACGAATTGTCTGCCCTTCCTGCAAGGTTTCAATGACCCAGGAAGAACTGTCGGCCAACCTGATGGTCTGCACCGCCTGCTCTCATCACTTCCGTATGGAACCCAAGGACCGCATAGCCTATCTTGCCGATCCTGACACCTTTACCGAATTCTGCCGAACTATGAAAAGCATGAATCCGATTGATATGGCAGGTTATGAAGAGAAGCTGACCGAGGCTGCCCAAAAGTCGGATATGTCCGATGCGGTTGTAACCGGTACCTGTACTATAGACAAGAAACCTGTTGTTCTTGCCCTGATGAGTTTCAGCTTTATGGGTGGTTCGATGGGTTCGGTTGTCGGAGAGAAGATAACACGGGCTATCCTGAAAGGTGTAGAACTGAAGGTTCCGGTTATTATCTACGCTACCTCGGGCGGAGCACGCATGCAGGAAGGAATTTTTTCCCTGATGCAGATGGCAAAGACTGCAAGCGCCGCAGCCGAGCTGGATACTGCCGGCCTGCCCCTCTTTCTGGTTCTGTGCGATCCGACAACCGGCGGTGTTACTGCCAGTTTTGCCATGTTGGGCGACATAACCATCGCAGAACCCGGAGCCCTGATAGGTTTTGCCGGTCCTCGCGTTATTGAAGGTACAATCAAGCAGACCCTGCCCAAGGGCTTTCAGCGCGCCGAATTCCAGCAGGAAAAGGGCTTTGTTGATCTGATTGCCCCCCGCAAGAACCAGCGCGACTTGTTCATCAGGCTGCTGATGGCACACGCCTACACCGGAGGAACAAAATGAGCGGTCGTAAAAAGGTGATGAGCCGCATCGAAGAGCTGAAAAAGCTTGCTGAAGATGTCGGAATCGATATATCCGAAGAACTGAAAAAAATCAGTACCAAAATCGAGGAATCATCGGATTCAGCGATGACCTGGAAACGGGTAGAGCTGGCCCGGCATCCTGACCGGCCCCGTACCCTCGACATCATTGAAAGGATCTGTGACGACTTCATTGAACTGCACGGCGATCGTTATTTTGGCGATGACCTTGCAATGATCGGCGGCATCGGATTTATCAATGGTATTGCCGTTACCATAATCGGCAATCAGAAAGGCCGGAACCTGAAAGAGACCATGGCGCGTAACGGCGGCATGGCAAACCCCGAAGGGTATCGCAAGGCACTTCGTCTTGCCAAACAGGCCGAAAAATTCCACCGTCCCATCATCACGTTGATTGATACACAGGGAGCCTTTCCCGGTCTTGGCGCAGAAGAACGGGGTATCGGCGAGGCTATCGCAGTTAACCTTCGGGAGTTCAGCCAGCTCAAGACCCCGATCATCTGTATTGTCATCGGTGAAGGCGGTTCAGGAGGAGCTCTCGGTATCGGCGTAGGCGACAAGGTCTACATGCTTGAAAATTCTGTCTATTCGGTAATCTCGCCGGAAGGTTTCGCATCCATCCTGCTCAGGGATTCAACCCAGGCCAAGGCTGCTGCAGGCATGATGAAGATCACCGCCGAGGACCTGCTGGATATGAAGATCTGCAACGGCGTTATTCGCGAGCCGGAAGGCGGCGCCCAGCTCGATCCGGCACTGACAGCCCGGAATATCCGCAATGTTATTGTTCGTGACCTTGAAGACCTGATGCCGCGGAATCCGTCAGTACTGGTACGCTACCGTAACCAGAAGATCCGGAAGTTCGGACACTATACCGAGGCCTGATACTCCGGGTCACGGAACCGTACGATGTGGCGCTGATCCAGTGCCGCATCGGTACGGATTAAACAGGGGTGGCCGTGGCAAACCCATTCCCGCTTCATACCTGTCGCCGGATCTATCAATGTGTAAGCAGTGTCGTACTGAGTCGGGCTGTCCGGACCGATAAACTCGATCGGGGTGCCGGAATTCATTTTATTCATCGATGTAAATTGCCAGTCAGCTGTTCCATCCTCATACCGGGCGACACAGGAGCCGATTACACCGGCCAGGAGATACGGGGATGAGCTTTCACCCTTTGTAGTGCTGTTTGCTTCGGTACGGGAATAATAAAAACCTGTTGTAAAGGCCCGGTGGGCCACGTTGTCCAGTTCAGAAATATACGGTGCAGCCTCTGCCGATGATATTATTCCTGCCTGGGCATCAATCGCCTTGCGGTAGGCCCTGGAAACAAGGGCTGTGTAGTACAGGCTTTTCATTCGGCCTTCAATCTTCAAGGCATCCACACCGGCTTGTGCCATATCCTCAAGATGATCAATCATGCACAGGTCTTTTGATGATAACAGCGCGGTAAAGTCTTCTCCCTCCAGAACAGGAAAGTACTCTCCCTTACGCTCGCGCTCTTCAAGTACCCGCCAGTCCCAGCGGCATGAGTGGGTGCAGTGTCCGGCATTCGCGCTGCGGCCGGTCAGGGTTGCACTGATAAGGCAGCGCCCCGAGTAGGCGATACACATTGCTCCATGGGCAAAACATTCCAGTTCAAGTTCCGGTGCTGCATCCTTGATGCGCCGTATATCATCCAGTGAAGCCTCACGGCCCAATACCAGGCGTTTGAAACCCTGTTGTTGCCAGAACCGGGCTGCCCTGGCGTTGATGCAATTTGCCTGGGTGCTCAGGTGAAGGGCTGTTTGAGGGAACCGGGAAGTAAGGATGTCTATAAGTCCGGGATCCTGTATGATGAATGCGTCGAAGGGAAAACCCGCAAACCAGTCCAGTTCTGTTTCCAGCTCATCAATTTTTGCGTCAGTAAAGGAAATATTCATAGCGCACAACAGCCGCTTCGGTTTCCCCCGTTCGGCATAGCTTTTTTTCAGCTCACAGATATCACGGTGCTCTTCGCCATGAAAGTTGTCGGCCTTTACACGCAGTGAAAACTGCTTCAAACCGATATAGGCTGCATCGGCACCGTACTCCCATGCATAGGTCAGTTTTTCAAGATTACCCGCCGGGGCAATTAATTCCATCATACAGCTTAAAATTTCCCTGTGATTTTGAGGCCGCGAATCCATTGCCCCAGCCTGTGAACCGCCAGGTGGGCGTTCGGGGTAAAGGCATCAAGAGCCTGAAACAGATGCCACATGCCGTCCCATACGTCCAGCGTTACATCTGAACCCTGTTTGCGGGCACGGTCGGCAAGGCGCCGGGCGTCATCCAGCAGAATTTCTTCGGAACCGCATTGAATAAAAAGCGGTGGATAGGTACGAGTTTCTGCAAACAGGGGAGAGACCTGCGGGTTTGTAAAGTTTCCGCGATAGGTGTACTGATGAGCATGGGCCATCAAGATTTCTTTGGTAAGTACCGGGTCACGTCTGCGTAATGATGTTATTGTTTCTCCGGAAAGGGTCATGTCCAGCCAGGGTGATATCAGAACGAGAGCAGCCGGTGCCGGAACCCTTCTGGATTCAATGTAATCAAGCAGGGAAAGAGCAAGCCCGCCGCCCGAACCGTCTCCGCAAAAGATAATGTCGCCGGGCCGTGTACCCTCTCGCAGCAGGGAGGCATAGCAATTATAAACATCTTCCAGGGCTGACGGAAAGGGATGTTCGGGTGCAAGACGGTATTCCGGCAGTATTATTCGTGAGGCCGATTCATGAGCGATTGATGCGCACAGGTTCCGGTAGGCAAGGCGGGATCCTGAATTAAAACCTCCGCCATGGAAGTATAGCATTGTCCGGTTTCCTACCGCGAGCTCCGGGACCAGCTGGTCACAGACAACGGTGCCGATCATTTTTTCAGTGCTATCAATATTGTTGGGAAGAGTTGCCACAGCGAACAGGGCATCGTATTGGGTTCTGATGGTTTTAACGGGGACCTTGCCGGAAAAAAGAACTTTTTTTATCCTGAGTCCGGCTTCCCGTGCTGCTTTCTGATCGTTCATCGCCATTTGACGCGAAGTATATCATACCGCGCATGTTTCATTCCAGCGGTCAGGAAAAACGAATATCCATTATTGTAATGTCATCGGGCAGCATTGCGTCCAGAATCCAGGAGTCTATAGTGGTTGTGTAGTAATCCCGTGTCCGGGGTCCGGTTTTGCCGCAGCTTGATGCAAACAGGTCGCGGGTTCTTTCATCGTCAAAACGCTGTCCGTCCGGGGTCACCATATCGGTCAGACCGTCAGTATACATGGCTATCCGCAGCCCTTTTGTAATTGGTACAGTCCAGGCCGTGTTTTCCTCAGGGTTGATAATACCCATTCCCAGCGGGGGCAGATTCGGATTGACCGTTCTTCCTATCATGCGGTTTGTGTCTTCAGGAATAAATACATACACCGGGGTATGTCCGCAGTTCTGGATGGAAACCGTACCTTCATCAAGGTCAAGGTAACACAGGGCAGCGGTTATAAACATGTCACCCGGCGTCAAATCCTGTACGTAGCTATCCATCAGCAGGGTGATTTCCGGGCCAAAGTTTTTGGTCAGTTCAAAATAGGTAAGGGCTGTAAAAAAAGAACCGATGGCCATCGTGGAAAGCGATGCTGCAACATTTTTTCCTGAAACATCAAAACACCCGATCAGGCGGCGCCGTCCACCGGCAAGCGCGAAGTCCTTGTAAAAATCTCCCCCTACCTCATTTGCCATTCTGTTCCAGGTTAAAAGACTGTATTCAGTGGCCGGGCTCGCGGAATCTGATTTGAGAAGATTCTGCTGAACGACACGGGCTTTTTCCAGGTCATGTTTTCGGATTTCGTTCACCCGGCTCAGCATTTCGTGAACACCGACAATTCCAAAGAAGCTTTTCCGGTAAAACACCGCAAAAAAACGGGCTCCCTTTTCAGTGTTCAGCTCCATCGCCTTGTCGATCATTTTTTCGATGTAATCTTCTGCCCGCAGGCTTAGAAGGGGCGCATGAATATATGAGTCCAGATCCTTTTGCCAAAAACGGGCCCATGCAGATTCGCCAATTTTCTGGATGATCGAACGATCCAGAATTCCTATCAGTACACCGTTGCGTTCAATCGGCAAAGCGACCTTGTCAGGATTACTTTTGAAAAAATTGGTCACAAATTCTACCGATGCGCTGACATCAACCGGATCTACCTGACTGGTTATGGAACCTATCTGGCGGTGTCCGAATTCTTCCTGGAGATTCAGCTCCTGTTTACTGTCTTCAAGGCTAATCATAATACGTGTAAGTATTGACCCGCTTGCTTCATCCGTCAATCACGGTACGGCAACAATCGTCTGGAAAAAAAATGCGCAAAAATATACCCCTTTGTGGTAAACTGTTTTCGCAAATGAAGGAGATGTTCATGAAACATGGAAAAATGAAAGCCTGTACGGCGCGAAACCTCTGTGCCGGAATTCTTGGAATGATAATTCTGGTTATCGCCGGCTGTGCATCGGGCAAGCTGTCATCGGAGCTTGCGGATTATCTGCATGTTCCATCCCCGGACTGGTCAGAACAGATTGTGTATTTTATTTTGACCGACCGCTTCAATGATGGCGACCCTTCCAACTCCAATCAGGGAAAGGGTGAATATGATCCGAACGATCATTCCCGCTATCAGGGCGGCGACCTGAAGGGTATTACCGATAAAATCGATTATATCAAGGGCCTGGGAGCAACTGCTGTCTGGATAACGCCCCCGGTCGCCAATCAGTGGTGGGACCCGATGGTCAATTACGGCGGGTATCACGGCTACTGGGCCGAACACCTGATGAAGGTAGATAAACATAAAGGTACCCTTAATGATTACATGACCCTGTCAGCAACCCTGCATCGCAACGATATGTACCTGATACAGGATATTGTTCCGAACCACATGGGAAACTACTTTCGTATTACCGGTGAGGGCGATGATATGGTATTCGAGCGCAATACGCGTTCTGTGCCGGTGACAGCTCCTACCCAAAAACCCTTTAACATGGTGGACTGGAACAACCGCACCCACAGGGATGCCGAGATCTATCACTGGACCGGAAACATCACCGATCACAATAGTGATTTTAACCGCCATAACCATCAGCTTTCTGATCTTGATGATCTGAACACCGAAAATCCGGTTGTTATCAAGGCCCTTAAAGAAAGCTATGGTTACTGGATACGTGAAGTGGGTGTGGACGGCTTCCGTGTGGATACTGCCAAATATATCCCCATGGATTTCTGGCGGGACTTTTTTCACGGTGAAGGCGGCATTATGGAGCAGGCCCGGGCAACCGGACGTACCAATTTCACAGCCTTCGGGGAGGCCTGGTATGGTTCTACTGCCTACAATGACACTGCCGACCGCCTGATCGCCACGTTCCTGGGCCGTGATGAAAATCCCGGCTTCCCCCAAATGCTTAATTTTTCACTTCACTCGGAGCTGATCGAGGTTTTTGCCCGCGGAAAAGCGACCGACCGGATGGATTACCGGATGCGCTCGCTCAAGAGGCAGTTCCGCGATCTGCGCAAGCTCTATAACTTTATCGACAACCATGATATGGAACGTTTTCTCAGCTATGCCTCTGTAGAGGACCTTGAACTTGCCTTGTTGTACATTTACACAATCCCCGGAGTTCCGGTTATTTATTACGGGACAGAACAGGGCTTTACCGGCGTGCGCCATTCCATGTTCGCCGCAGGCTGGGGCTCAGGCGGAAAGGATCACTTTAACACCGAAAGCCGTTTGTACCGCTATCTGGCAGATCTTGCCAAACTGCGCCGCTCAAACCGCGTGTTCTCCCAGGGTGAGGTTGAGGTTTTCGCTACCACCCGTCAGGGTCCGGGTATTCTGGGATACAAGACAAGCCAGGAAGGGCGCACCTTTATCACCCTGCTGAATACCAGCCCCAACGCCATTCTGGCCGGAAACATGAAGACAGGCATTCCTGATGCAATCCTGCGCCCGGTGTATACCCTCCGCGAGGATGAACAGGCGGTTTCTACCGATCCGTCGGGTGTCTTTTCTCTTTTAATGCCGGCAAAGAGCGCCATTGTCTATGAGGTGCAGACCGGCAAATGGCCCGGTGAAAGCCTTGCGGCAGGAACCCTGGAAGGACCTTCCGGCGTGTGGAAGAGCGCACGCACTGTCCGCGGTTCGGCTGCAGG
>CAZXJV010000088.1:0-11089 GCA_964641135.1 uncultured Treponema sp.
CCGAACCGGATAACGATCAATTCAATTTCACACCGCTATATCGGCTGAAAACGCTGATAGCATGGTATGGCTTTGAATTTTATCACCGGGCACTGGGTCTTATAGATTTTAAACCCTGGCGCCCAGGATCTATGGAACGAATGAAACTTCGTATAACCGGGCTGTTCAGTGACCTGATAGCCATAAAAACCGGCAAATAGAGCCAATTTCAAAACTCCCCGAGTTTTAAAAGAGTCTCAAGAGATTTGACTTTACACTAATGGCGTATTAGTATACACATAAAGAGGTGTATACATGCGAACAAATATTGTCCTGGATGATCAACTCGTTGATGAAGCCTTCAAATATGCTGAACATATAAAAACAAAAAAAGATTTGATAGAAACAGCATTGAAAGAATTTGTACGGAACAAAAAAATGAAAAACTTGAAAGACCTAAAAGGCAAAATACAATTTGCAGATAATTATAACTATAAGAAAATGAGAACAGAAAAATGATTCTGGTAGATACTTCGGTCTTGATTGATTACTTGAAAGGGCTGAATAATAAAGGCACACAAGCGCTTGATTATATAATCGATACAGGAATTCCCTATGGAATAAACGACTACATTTATCAAGAATTGTTACAAGGATCCAGAACGCATGAGGAATTTCTAAAATTACAGGAATACCTGGAAACCATTCCTTTTTATTATTTGCACTGTGGCAAAGAGTCGTTTGAAAAAGCAGCACTATTAAACATTACGTGTAGAAAAGCTGGTATAACAATACGCAGTACAATTGATTTATTAATTGCACAAACTACCATGGAAAACAATCTGTATCTGCTTCAAAATGACAAAGATTTTCAGAACATATCTAAAATTGTCCCTGAACTCAAGTTATACGAAAAAAAATAAGTCAGCGTTCATTTGGGACCCTGTTGCTCAAATCTATATCCCGGGTTGCGATAACTGTTATACCGAGGCCGCGCCAGTCGGCGACGATAACCTGGGACGCCCGTACCGGGAGGGCCACCGGCATTACAAGAAGCTCTGCGGCAAGCTCGCGCAGAAGGTGCCGGGGCATGGGCGTTGTAGTTTTTACCGGAACACGGCGCGGAAACGTAAGAGGAAGAACTGCATCGCCGGTGTCAAGCGGACAGGTGGCGGTAAGCACCCGCTGTGGATGTACCATCTCCTTTTCGGCATACACTTCACCCCGGGGACAGGCATTTCCGGAAACAGAAAGAAGAGAACCCCGTTCATCCGCTTCAACTGTCAACAGACAGCCCCGGGGACAGACCGTACAGGTAAAGCGTTTCATTGCTCGTCCTCTCCGATAATTTCAATTTCGAGCGTACTTCCCGGCCGGACACCGGTGATGGCATCGGGCGTGCAGCTGATCATCTCGGCCGGGCGAACCGTAGACAGCGTACGGGACCACAACAGACGCGGCCCGCACCGCAGATTAAGCCGGGCTTTTTCAAGGGAAACCAAAGAACGCAGATACAGCTGCGCCGGCCGGTCGGGATTCAGGGACACCGGAGCGGTATAGCGCACATTGCGGCCGGCGCGAAGCGGAAGCTCTGCACCGGATGTTGTGAGTGCGCCTGCGGACTCAAGCCAATCTGCGCAGTGCCGTCCGGCTCGCGAAGCTTCTTCCGCGACCCAATCTACAAGATCATGCACATGCAGAACATTACCTGCAGCAAAAATACCGGGAACGGTAGTCATAAGAGTTGAGTCGACCAGGGGACCGCCTGTTGCCGGATTGAGGGCAACACCGGCGCGGCTTGAAAGCTCGTTCTCGGGAACAAGACCGACAGAGAGAAGCACTGTGTCGCAGGGGATGGTAAACGAGCGCGCTGTATCAGGCACGCCGTTGATCAAAGGGGCAGCTTCCACGGCCTGGACCCGCTTGCGTCCGATGATGCGCAGAGTAGCACAGGAGGTATGAAGCGGAATGTTGAAGTCCTCAAGACACTGGGCGATGTTGCGGGGCAGACCCGAAGGACTGCGCTGAATCTCGAGGACAGCCTTGACCGCGCAGCCGCACAGCGTCAGTCTGCGCGCCATGATAAGGCCGATGTCGCCTGAGCCGATGATGACAGCACTGCGGCCGGGGACCAGCCCGTCAATATTTAAAAGCCGCTGGGCAAGGCCGGCGGTGAACACTCCTGCCGGGCGGTCGCCGGGGATGCGCACATTGCCGCGGTTGCGCTCCCTGCTGCCCATTGCCAGTATTACAGCACGGGTGCGGACCTCGGTAAGGCCTGCGTGCGGAGATACGGTCATGACAGAAAAGCCTCCGGCAGCAAGAGATGTAATCGAGGTTACTGTGGTAGAAAGGGCGAACGGTACACCTGCGGCCCTTGCTGCAAAAGCCAGGCGTCCTGCGAACTCGGGACCGGTAAGCTCCTCGCCGAAATGATGAAGGCCGAACCCGGTGTGGATGCACTGCTGCAGGATGCCGCCGGAATAGTCCTCCCGGTCGCAGACCAGGGTGTGATGGCCCCTGCTGTGCAGGCTGGTGGCGGCAGCAAGCCCGGCAGCTCCGGCACCGATGACCAGTGCTGCATATTCGGCGGTTTTCACAGACGGCCTCCGAGTACAGTGGACTCACCGCCGTTTTTTGTCAGCTCTTCGGCAGGGATGCCGGTAACACGTTCCAGGATTTTAAGAATCTTGTAAGCGCAAAAACCGCCCTGACAACGCCCCATCTGGGCACGGGTATAAAACTTGATACCGTCAAGGGTTGTATGTCCCTTGCGGATAGCCGCAACAATTTCTGCTTCGCTGACCGATTCACAGCGGCAGACAATACTGCCCCAGGCAGGATCCTCTGCAATCAGACGGTCATGTTCGAGGGGAGTAGCTGATCGCACAGCCGGGCCGGGCGAGAGGTACGGATTAAAGTCTGCCTTTTCTACGAGAGAAAGTCCGTTCTCTGCCAGCAGGTCGCGCACAAGAACTGCAATAGCGGGGGATGCGGTGAGTCCCGGCGACTGGATGCCTGCAACCTGAATGAGGGCAGGAACACGGGTTGAACTCTGGATCATAAAATCATCACCGAGAGCCGGCCTCAGACCGGCAAAGGCGGTTATTACATCGCTTTCGGAAACTGCGGGAACGAGGGTGCGTGCAGAGGCGGCGATAGTCGCAAGGCGCTCTCCGTGGGTTGCAAGGTCTTCGGGGTCGGGGCATTCATCGGCAGTGGGGCCGATCAGGGTAGTGCCTTCCACAGCAGGAATGACAAGCATGCCTTTTGATACGCGGGAAGGAACCGGAAAAATCACACGCTGCGGGTGACCTGCAGCGCTGCGGTCCAGGAGATAGTATTCGCCGCGCCTTGGTGTGATACAAAACTCCTCGGCGCCGAACAGGGCAGATACCCGGTCGGCATACAGGCCCGCGGCGTTTACAACATAGCGGGCCCGTACTGCAGAACCGGCTGCATCGGCAAGAAGCCAGCTGTTCTCAAGCCGCTGCGCCGAAGCAACCTCAAAACCGGTACGCACCGTAGCCCCGTTAAGGCAGGCGTTTTCGATAAGTGAAAAAACAAAGCGGTAGGGTTCAATGATGCCGCCGGCAGGGGCCCACAGACCGCCTGTTACCTCGGGCGCGAGCAGGGGTTCCAGTTCCAGCATGCGGTCGCGTGAACACAGCTCTATCCCGGGTGCCCCGTTTTCTTTTCCCTGGGTATACAGGTGGGCAATGGTTTCCATCTCGTCCGGATGCATGGCAGCAACAAGGATTCCGCAGCGGGTAAAAGGAAAGCCAAGCTCCTCGTGCAGACGGTCGAACATCGCAGCACCTGCTGTCTCAAGCCGGGTTTTAAGGTAGCGCGCGTTATGGTGAAAGCCGCCGTGGATGATGCCGGAGTTCGCCTTGGATGTACCGAAGGAAACATCCGCAGCTTTTTCAAGGACAATAATGTCAAGATTATAACGGGACAGTTCGCGGGCGATGCAGGCGCCGGAAACCCCGGCCCCGATAATTGCTACATCATGGATGCCCGCTTCAGCCATCAGCTAATCCGGTTGTATCATCTTCAATATCTGAAAAGCGCTCAAGGATATGCTCAAGCCGGTTATGAAAGGTAACAGCAAAGCCCTGATCAGGCAGGGATGCGGCCATAACCTTGAGCTGCTCAAGGGTGCGCTCCACCTCGTCGCGGCCAGCGTTGATACGCTTTTTAAGCCCGTCCCGGATCATACGGTACCGGCTGTCCCGGCTGAGACCGGGCTTTCCGGACAGGCGGTCAATTACATACTCCATCATGATGCGTTCATCGCTGAGCAAAAAGTCCGCAAGGACTTCTTCGGGCAGATCAAGACTGAGTTTTTTAAGGAACACAAACAGGGCCAATAAATCGGGTGCGGGGATGGCAGCCAGCATTTCTTCAAAACGAGCAGGAGGCAGGAGGCGGGCGGCCTGACGGCCTGGTTCAGCCGCAGCTGCAGCTGCAGTGTCAGCTGAAGCAACTTCGATGCCTGTTTCAGCCTCGCCGCTGGTTTCATCATCGACGCTTGTTTCTGCCTCGGCGCTGGTGGCTGTATCGGCTTCGGCGGCCGAGCCGTCGGTATCGGCGGCCAGTGCGTCGGATTCAGCGTTGTCCTCTGGAGCGGTCAGCTGCAGTTCCTCATCCTCTTCACGGCCGAAATCAATTTCGAAAACCTCAGGTTCGGGTTGAGAAAGTTCAATATCCTCCATGACACTGCTGTCAAAGGGAGGGTGAGTCTGGCCGGCATCCTGTGAAGACGCAGGCTGCATCGGGGCGCCCTGCATCGGTGCCGGCTGCATGGGAACAGCAGGCCAGGAGGACCACTGCGGCGGATATTGCGGAGGATAGGGCGGTTCCGGCCGCTGCTGCGGCTGTCGGGGTGCAGCCGGGGGATGCTGCCCGGCCGGCGGCGGTAGCAGGTCTTCCTCTTCTTCGGTAAAAGGCTGCCAGGGCTCATCAGGAGAAGAATCTGGCACGCCATAATCGTCCTGCTGCGGTTCAGATCTGGACGGCAGGGCAAAATCTTCAGGGTTTTCAGCTTCTTCCGAAAGGTCGATTACATCATCATCATTGATGTCCCAGGCAGAGGGGCTGGGTATGTCGTCAGGCAGTTCTTCATCTTCCTCGGCCAGTTGAGGCCATTGACGGCCCGCTCCGCCGGAGGAGCCTCCTCCATTACCCGGTCCATCATCAGCAAGACCGTCAAAGGGTGTTTCAAAACCGACCAGGTCTTCAATTTCTTCCTCACGGTCAGGAAGGTCTTCATCTTCCGATACCAGTTCATCAAAGGGCAGTTCATCGTCGGAAATTATTTCCTCATCCTGCTCCAGAAGGGCCATTGATTCTGAATCCTCATCAACCGGAATAAAACCGCCAGCTGACTGCTGGTTTTGAATCGTGTTCCGTTCATCTATTCCGTCCTTGCGGGACTTTAAAAGATCAAGATTCTTGTTGAGTGCCGCAGGATTGGCCGAGCCGAACTGACGGACAGCCTGTTCATACAGTTCAAGCGAGTCGGACAGACTTTCAAGATCTTCCTGATTACCGCGTCCACCCTGCATATTTACAATCTCGTCTGCCAGGCGGATAGCATCCTCGTTTCTGCCGCTGCGCTGATACAACAGGGAAATAGCCGACAGGGCTTCAACATTTTCACTGTCCTCGCGAAGAACCTTCTTGTATTCCTGCAACGCCTTATCTGTCCGGTTCATGCTTTCATACAGCTGCCCCAGAGAGATACGGACATCAATGTCGCGGGGCCGCTCATGCAGATATGCCAAAAGCTGTTCTTCTGCGGCGGCATAATTGCGGTCCTGAATCATCTGATCCGCCAGATCAATACGAAAGTCTATCTCGGCCGGATCAATCTGTATAATGCGTTCAAAGCAGACAGCGGCCCGGGCCGGTTCACCCATCTGGGCATACATGCGCCCTTCTATCCGCAAGGCTGCGATAGATTCTCCATCACGTTCCCGTATCCGCTTGAACAGTGACTTTGCTTCTGCATACTGTTGCATTTTCACATGCAGACGGGCCAGTGCGATCTCCACCTCGGAATTGCCTGCATGACGTTTTTGAAGCGACTTTAATTCCTTCAGTGCAGATTCATAATTTCCCTGTTTTTCGAACAACTGCTCAAGACTTAATACAGCGGTGATGTGTGAAGGATCGGAGGCAATAGCCCTGCGATAAAAGGCCAGTGCGTCATCAGTCCGGTTTGAGCGCACGGCAAGATGTCCAAGTTCAAGCAAGGACCGCACATCCTGTTTGTCTACTGCAAGCGCCCGGCGCAGGGTTGCCTGTGCAGCCGGATCATTGCCGCTGCGCACATAGACTGCTGCCATATCGCGCAGGGCATCAAGCCAGCCCGGTTTTGTTTTGAGGGCAGCTGTGTATTCATTCACCGCTTCAGTCGGGCGGTTCAATGCCTCGTAGCTGTGAGCCATGTTGTAATGTAAAAAAGGGTGATTCGGATCAATCTGAAGTCCGCGGCGGTAAGCCTGCAAGGCAAGGTCATGTTTTCCGCTCAGGGCGTGAATACTGCCAAGGTGGTTATACGCAAGGACATCATCCGGCTTGACATCGATTACTTCCTGGAAACACCGGGCAGCCTCTGAATAATCTCCCATCTGTTTATAGGTGTTCCCGAGATTATACAGAACAGTTTCCGTATCGCGGCCGGTTTTTCGGGCCAGACCCAGAACCTGAATCGACTCTTTGTATTTTCCTGTTCGCCGGTAAATCACACCAAGATTATTGAGGGCATCTATATTCGAAGAATCGACACGGGCCAGTTTTCGGTAGACATTCAGGGCTTCGTCCAGCCGGTCGGCACGCATAAAAACCGAACCCAGCAGTTCCAGAGCTGCGGTATCCTCAGGTGCGGTCTTTAAAATACTTCCCAGAAGTTTTTCAGCATAGGTAAAGTCGCGGGCTGTCATTGCCGCCCTGGCACGCTCCAATATAAAGTCAGACTGTTCAGCCATTGATATAATCTCCACATTCAGAACTCCGCATTATGGTGCCTCCCCCGGTCGGGCAAAAACCTCGCGGGACAGCGGTCCGGGATGTCGCGAACCGGATTCATCATAGGCGGCTACAGCAAAGTAATACAGCCGGCCGTTTTCCAGTCCGTTTATAACCAGTTCCCTGGCCGAACCTGCATCGAGGGGCGAACCTGATGACAGATACTCTCCCGGCCGGGTTCCATAATACACCAGATAACCCCGTGTGTCGAAGTCTATCGACGGAATCCAGCTCAGATGCACCGATCCGCCTTGAGCCCGGGCTGTTAACCGGGCAGGCGGCAGCGGGGGATCATCACGTTCAATACGCAGAGTTATACGGCTTATTACCGGGGTTTTCATCCCGCGCCCGTCTGTATACAACGCTCCCCTGAGCTGGAAAAAACGTCCCCGCAAAGCCGGCAGACGTCCGTCCGGGGGTACAGGGTGCCAGGCTGGCACCGAATCAGTCCATTCATGATGATTTTCACCAAATCGTATCCACAGCGCAGTTCCGGTTTCTGCAGGTTCATCCTTCAAAACTGCAAGTGAGACCGCCTTTGCACTGACAGCACCGACAGCAACAGGCCTGGTACGGAATGTTCCCCCTGAGGACGGGAAACGCTCCATTTCCGTGTGCCGCTGCTCAATATCGGGTATTCCGGAAAACCGGCGTACAATACGGAACTCGTCTATTATGCCCGAAAACCGCGGTGCAATCTCGAGGTGTGCACCCGGTCCGAAACGGGCCTGAAAAACCGTACCGCTTTCCGACCCGGTTGATGTCAGATAGCGAATCGCCTCTGTTACTCCGTCAACACGGTATTCAATCAAGCCACTGTCTGCACTGTAGCTGAGGCTGTGCAATGACCAGCGACGGGGTACCAGATTTCGGGAACCGGCGAGGGTGACATCAATACCGCGCCCGGTATGATTCAGCCAGACGTTGGAAAAGGTCCATTCAAGGCGGTTATTGAAGATTGCTGCCCGCAGATACTGGTACAGGGGCTCACGATTTTCGCTGCGGCTGGATCTCCAGGACAGGATAAGAGAGCCGTTTTCGGCTACTGCAGGATACAGCCAGAATTCTATCGTAAACGAGCCGGTCGTAGAACCGTCCGCAAACAGACTGCCGGTTTTTGCGGTCAGGGTTAATCCCTGACCGGCGGTATTGCACAGGGCGGCACCGCTTCCCAGACGGGCCCGGTCGGCCTCAACCTTCAGCAGGGAATTCCGTACGATACTGTAATTCTCCGACTGATCGGTAAACATTGAATCATCAAAGTCCAGATACAGATCTGTATCTGCATCAACAGGATTTTTACGGGTGGATAAAATCAGGGCATCATGCCCCAATCTTCCGCTGCCAATCTCCAAATCGACAAAGGATTCCATTTCAAACCAGGGTGCACCGCCTCCCCAGACAAGATCAACAGGATCGGCAACGGCATTGAGGCCCGAGAAAATGATAATAAGTATCAAAAATAACTGATGTATGCGCATGGTTCCACTTCTCAGATTATCGGCAGAATGGTATGATAAGTACAATGAAAGAACACGAGTCGGTGCGTAAAAAGCTGCACGCGACAGCCCTCGCCGCTCCGAAATCGAGCGGAGTGTACCTGTGGAAGGACGAAAGCGGCCAGATTCTGTACGTCGGAAAAGCCAAATCATTGCGCAACCGTCTCCTTTCCTACTTTTCGTCCGACCGGGACGTAAAAACACGCATCCTTGTCTCCCGTGCATGCAACATTGAATATATTACCACGGATAATGAATACGAGGCCTTGCTGCTGGAAAACACCCTCATAAAACAGCACAGTCCCCGATATAATATCAACCTTAAAGACGGCAAAACGTATCCTGTTATAAAAATAACACATGAACCGTATCCACGGTTATACCGTACCCGGCGCATTCTGGACGATAAGGGCCGATACTTTGGACCTTTTCCGGATGTCCATGCTGTTGATGATTTTCTGGAACTCATCAAACGGTTGTACCGGTTCCGGCAATGCAAGGTGCTGCGTAAACGAAAAACCCCCTGTCTGTACTATCACATCGGGCGCTGTTACGGCCCGTGCTGCGGATTGGCTGACCATGCGGTATACCACTCCGAACTGGAAGAAGTCGCCCTTCTTCTGGACAGTGCCGACGGTACTGCTGTTAAAAAACTGGAACAGCGGATGAAAGAAGCAGCCGGCCGCCTTGAATTTGAAACGGCAGCCCGCCTGCGTGATGGTATACAGGCAGTACGAACCTTGCGGGGTCAAAATTCGGTAGTCGATCTTGATGAAACAGCACGGGACTATATTGCATGGGCATCGGAAGGAACTATGGTTACCTTTGCTGTACTGAACATGCGAGGCGGCAGACTCATCGGGCGGGATCTTTACCGGGTGCGCAGCCTGCGTGAAGAAAATGAAATTCTGCCGGAATTTATCATGGCATATTATACCGAACCGGCCAGGGTACCGCCATGCATTTTTGTACCGGTCAACGCAGGCCTTGACCTGTTGCAGCAGTGGTTTATCCGCGAACTCGCAGTTACAACACAGGTTCGGGCAGTTACCGATACCGAAGATGATCGGCGTCACAAGGCTGCTGTTTCGATGGCTGCACTCAATGCCCGTGAGGACGCGTCCCGCCGCCTCAAAGAACAGGGTGACTTTCCTGCCCTGCAGGAACTTAAGACCGTATTGGACCTGCCGACACTGCCATCACGCATTGAAGGTTTCGATATTGCACATATCGGCGGACGCCTGCCGGTCGCAAGTCTGATCAGTTTTCTCGATGGCAATCCGGACCGAAAGAACTACCGCCTGTTCAGACTACGCTCTACAGACGGAGTGATAGATGACTATGCATCAATGCGCGAAGTCGCCGCCCGTCGCTACGGGCGGCTGAAGTCAGAAGATGCAGCGCTGCCCGACTTGATACTGGTAGACGGTGGTCCGGGCCAGGTCAATGCCGTGCGCTCTATACTGGATGCTCTGGAACTTGATATACCGATAGCCGGTCTGGCAAAAGAAGATGAACAAATTTACCGGCCGGGTGACTCGCGCCCGCTGTCTCTGCCTCGCAGATCTGATGCCCTGCGGCTGCTGCAGCGTATCCGCGATGAAACACACCGTTTCGCGACAACCCGGAACCAGAAGCTCAGAACCCGTGAAAATACCACCCTTGCCTTCGAATCGTTACCGGGAATCGGACCGGCAAAAGCGGTCCGCCTTTTAAAAACCTTCGGTTCACTGGAAGCCCTGGCAGCAGCTGCGCCCGAGGAGCTGACACGCAGTACCGGACTTGCAGGCGAACGGCTGGAGATGCTTGTACAGGCAATACCAAAGCTTCTTGAAAACCGGAAAAACGAACGATTCAAACGGGCAGGGGCCGGCGGCAGTACTGGTGGCGGGTATTCCGGGACGACGGATACCGCAGCCCTTGCTCGCCAGGCCGCAGCCGCCGATAACGTGGCCGCAGCCCCAGATAACCTGGCCGCGGAGGCCGGGTCCGATTACGGAACGGAATATGAAGCAGCCCCGTAAGTAACAGGCTTTCACACAGTCAGAAGGGAGCGCCCCCGTGCCGTAGAAATCAGGTACAGGGCAGTCTCCAGTTCAAGATCGGCCAGGGCGGTTCCGCCTGACCGGATCCGCAGATCAGTATCGGCCAGCAGACCGAGAATTCGCACCGTATCTGCCGCTGTCCAGCGGCCGGAAGCGGATCGATACTGGGTTTGAGCTTTCCGGCTGGAAAAACCGGCTTTTTTAAGGGAGAATTCGTCCAGTGCCCCGGTTGCCGATAATCCATGCCAGTCACCAAGCCGGCGGAAACACCAGGAAAGACCTGCAATAACCTGCACCGGTGACGATTCACGGGATAAACTGATCTTGCGGTTTATCGACAGGGCGCCTTCCAGATTTCCCTGGGCAAGTGCATCAAAAAGTGTAAAGGCATTTTCCTCACGGTTATGCTCGAGGATGGATTCAACATCTGCACTGCTAATTGTGTGTCCTCCCGGGAAAAAGAGGGTAAACAGGGTACAGGCTTTACGGAGTTCCTCGGTATTGTTTTCAACCAGCTCAAGGATAGCAGCA
>CAZXJV010000089.1:0-10736 GCA_964641135.1 uncultured Treponema sp.
CATCAGGGAGAAAAATCGTGTACCGCCCTTTTTTTTTACGACAGTCTTTACTATACTTTTTTTGATATGGCAAAGCAGAATTCACAGACACCCGTAGTCGTGGGCATCGGTGCATCGGCGGGCGGACTTGAAGCCCTGCAGGATTTTTTTAAACACATGCCCGGCAAAACCGGGCTTGCCTTTGTGGTAGTGCAGCACCTTTCCCCCGATTACCGCAGCCTCATGGATGAACTTCTGGCGCGGGAAACAGACATTCCTATCCGCGTTGCCGAAAACGAGATGGAAGTGGAGCCGGATCACATCTACCTGCTGCCTCCCCGAAAAAACATCACTATAACCGGCAACCGTCTCTGTCTGAACGAACAGGAAAAGGGCAAACGTCTGAATCTGCCTGTTGATATCTTTTTGCGGTCACTGGCCCAGGATAAGGGAAAAAACGCTATTGCGGTCATCCTTTCTGGCACCGGCAGCGACGGTACCCTCGGCACACGGGCCATCAAGGAAGCAGGCGGCATGGTAATGGTCCAGGATGAGGCTAGCGCCAAATTTGACGGAATGCCCCGCAGCTCCATCTCTACCGGACTTGTCGATTATATTCTTCCGGCAGACCGTATGCCCGAAGAACTGGTACTGTTCTGCAAACATCCCTTTGTGCGGCAAAAAAAGAATCTTGAGGATCAGCTGCGCGGAAACGCAGACAGCCTGACAAAAATAATACTGATACTGCGTGAATACTGCGGTATCGATTTTTCTTTTTACAAAGATGCAACCATTGTGCGCCGCCTGGAACGTCGAGTCAGCATTAACCGCCTGACCAGCCTTGATGAGTATCTGGCCTATGTAAAGGACTCAGACCACGAGAAAGAAATTCTGCAGCGCGAACTTCTGATCGGTGTCACCCGTTTTTTCAGGGATACCGAAGCCTTTGACGCGCTGCGCGAGAAGGTTCTGCCGGCCCTGCTTGCAAATCAGTCCATCCGTATCTGGTCGGCCGGCTGTTCCACCGGCGAGGAGGTCTATTCACTGGCCATTCTCTTCCGTGAATACCAGGAAAAACAGGGGCTTTCCGGAGACATCAAAATATTCGCAACTGACATAGACCGCACTTCCATTGAGTACGCCGGCCGGGGATTCTACCCGGAAAGCGTCATGGCCGATGTGGATCCTGTTCTGCTGAGCAAATACATTCTCCGGAAAGAAAACGGCTATCTGATAAACGAATCAATCCGGAAGATGGTCGTTTTCGCAACGCATAATATCCTTAAGGATTCTCCGTTCAGCCGTATTGACCTGCTGGTCTGCCGCAACCTGTTCATCTATCTGAAGCCTGATGTACAGACACGGATACTGACGTTGTTTTATTTCAGTCTGAACCAGGGCGGTTTTCTTTTTATGGGAAGCAGCGAAAGCATCGGTGAGATGAACGCCGCATTCGAATGTATCGACACCAAGTGGAAGCTCTTCCGCTTCAAGGAAGGTTTCAAACCGGAATACAATGCCCTTGTGCCCCTTACCCGTGACCGTACTCCTCAACGGGCTTCCGGACTGGCTACACTCAGACAGGGTACAGCAGGCAAGCAGATTGAACGGCTGCTGGATTCAACGCTTACAGCCCTGCTGCCGCCCAGCATCCTGCTGGATGAAAACGGCATCATGCTGCACATCATAAAGGATGTTTCTCCCTGGATCCGTCTGCAGCCCGGACGATTTTCCAATAACATCTTTGATAACCTTTCCGGTGATGCGATTATTGCAGTAAATTCCCTGCTCCGCCGCCTGCGTACTGAAGCCCGGCCAGCCAGGACGGAAAACCAATCCGGACATGATCCCGAAGAACCGGTCACCTATTATCTGGAAGAGGCCGGAGTAACCCTCAGTGCCCGCAGGATTGAAAGCCGCCATGAAACAGCCTTTCTGCTCAGCTTTCATTCCGGACTTGATAAACCGCACCCTGCGGTCAAACATACAGACCTGCAGGATGCCGCACACTGTTACAGCGAGGTTTCAGAGCTTGAAAAGGAACTCCAGTTCACCCGGGAAAACCTGCAGGCAACTGTCGAAGAGCTGGAAACCTCGAACGAGGAGCTGCAGTCAAGCAACGAGGAACTGATAGCCAGCAATGAAGAACTGCAAAGCACCAATGAAGAGCTGCAATCGGTCAACGAAGAACTCTATACGGTAAACAGTGAGCATCAATCCAAGATTGAAGAACTGACCCGCCTTAATAACGATATCCATAATCTGTTGCGAAACAGCGAGGTTGGTGCCCTGTATCTGGACCGCAACCTCTGCATCCGTAAAACAACACCTGCTGTCAGCCAGATAACACATATCATGGAAAGCGATATCGGCCGGCCTATCTATCACATCTCGCTCGAAGCTGCCGGCTCTCAGCTGTTGCAGGATATCCAGACAGTGGTAGAAAGCCTCAAACCGATGGATAGGGAAATATCATTCAAGCCGGGGCAGATTCATCTGGTGCGCATCAGACCCTACCGTACTGAATACAATGCGGTAGATGGAGTAGTACTTGTGTTCATTGACATAACCGGCCTCAAAGCCCTGCAGGCAGAGATTGAAAGCCGCCAGCTCCTGCTGGAAAAAGTGCTGGAAAACCGCCCCCTTGCCAAAATCATGGTCAACAGAGACGGACGCATCACCTATGCGAACCGCAAAGCTGAGCAGATGATGAACGCATCACGCAAGGAACTGACCGGCAGCGACTTCACCGATGAACGCTGGCAGTACTTCACAGAAGATGGGCACCCGGTAAAAACAGCCGACCAGCCCTTCCGTCTCATAAAAAGAACCCGCCAGCCGGTCAACAATCACTCCTGTATACTTGAGCGGGGTGACGGGCACCGCCAGTCTGTAATCATCCACGGTACACCGCTGTTTTCAACACAGAATGATTTTGAAGGAGCAGTTTTTGCGATGGAGGAGATTCGATGAGCACCGGAAGCAGCTATGACGTAAACTACCTGCGTTCCAGGATCGAAGCAACACTTGCCACCGGCGGAGATGCGATACTGAACGACCGTGCGGCAATCCAGGAACTGGCCCAGGAATTCAGTATCTATTACGAGGAGCTCGAGTTCCAGAACGCCGAACTGAAACGCATAAGCGCAGAGCTTGAAGAGTCCCAGCGCCAGTACAGGGAACTGTATGACAACGCCCCGATGGCCTTTGTGAGTTATGGCGAGGACATGACCATTCACTCGGCGAACCGTACCTTCAACGACTGCGTCGGGCATGACCGCACAAAGGGCAAACGCCTGGACGGGTTCGTCGAACCTGACTCACAGGATGCCTTTTACCTCCATATACGCAAACTTCTCAAGTCCGGTAAAGCAGATCCGGCAGTATTACGATTCAAGACTCCGGACGGTACCGTCGTTGCCCGCTTGGAAAGCAACCTGCTGGAAACAGGAGAGACAACACTGATCCGCAGCGCCCTTGTGAATATCACTGCAGAGCACCGCCTGTCGCAAGAGCTTAATAAAACGATGAACGAGCTGCAGGTTTTTAAGGACAGAATGACAGGAGTCATGCTAGCAAACAATGTTGCCTGGTGGCAGATGGATATGCCATCGGGGAATGTACAGTTCAGCGAGAATAAAGCCCGCATGCTCGGCTATCCGGCCGAGCGGTTTACACATTACACAGACTTTACAGAATTACTGCATCCAGACGATCTGGAGCCGGCAATGGCTGCAATGCGCCGCTGTCTTGAAGGTACCGACCAGTATCATGTAGATTACCGCATTAAAACTGCAACGGGCGAGTACATCTGGTGCAACGACATCGGAGTAGTTACAAGCCGCGACGGTACCGGAAACCCGACCACAATTTCCGGCATGGTATTCAACATCAACGACCGGGTGACCCTTACCCGAAAGGCCGAAGAAACCGCCGAAAAGCTCAGGCTTTTATTTGACTTCGTACCAATGGGGATAACCATAGCGGACAAAGAAGGCAAGATCATCGACTCAAACCGGGCTGCAACAGACATCCTTGGTGTTCCGGCCGAACAGCAGAAGAACCGCAAAATACGCGGACATGAATGGAAGATCATCCGCAGGGACGGAAGCGACATGCCTCCTGAAGAATTTGCCAGCGTCAAAGCCCTTGCCGAAAACCGCCGTATTGAAGGCGTGGAGATGGGAATTGTCAAGGAAGACGGCGTTACTACCTGGCTGATGGTTAATGCAACGACAACACAGATTCCCGGATTTGACCTGATTGTCTCCTATCTGGACACCGGCGAACTGGTCCGCAAGGAAGAACAGCTCAGAGCAAGCAGCCTGACCCTGCGAACCTACCTGGAAAATATTCCGCAGCCGGTTGTAATCACCGACAAGGAAGGCAAGATACAGGAAATCAATCCAGCCTTTACAGCGTTTTACGGCTATGAACAACATGAAGTAGCCGGTCAGAACCCGCGGGTACTGAATCCCGGAAGGCAAACCTATTATGAACTGGGTTACGATGAACCGCAGTACGAGTCCCTGTTCAAAAACCTCTGGGAGGATGCTGCTGATCCGGCAAAGGGCTCCTGGGAGGGAATTCTCGTCAACCGAAAAAAAGACGAGTCTCTGATCTGGGTCAAACTGGTGGTCAAGGGAATTTTCGATTCCTCCGGCCATCTGGTGAACATGATTGCCCTGCCGATGGATATCTCACCGCAGATCATTCTTGAACGGCAAAGTAAGATAGAGCTGTACAGAACCATTGCAGGGCTTTCCGAACTGCGGGACAATGAAACCGGAAACCACATGCGCAGGGTCGGTATCTTTGCCCGTCACCTGGCAAAGCGGCTCGGTCAATCAGAAAAGTTCTGCCAGGATATTGAACTGTTTGCACCGATGCATGATATCGGAAAGGTCGGCATTACTGACTCCATCCTCCTTGCGCCCCGGCGGCTCAATCCGGAAGAATTCGAAATCATGAAGCAGCACACCCAGCTGGGACATAATATTGTCGCCGGTAACATAGAAATGCGGATGGCAGCGGACCTCACTCTTCATCACCATGAACGCTGGGACGGAACCGGCTACCCGCACGGCCTTGCCGGTACCGCCATTCCGCTATCTGCCAGAATTACTTCTCTGGTTGACGTATACGATGCCCTGCGCAGCGAGCGACCGTATAAAGAAGGCTGGGAACACCAGCGAGTAGTACAAGAAATCCGTTCCGGCTCAGGCTCCCACTTCGATCCTGAGCTTGTAGAACTATTCCTTCAACTGGAGAAGGTCTTCGAAACTGTATATCGGGAATTGAAAGATTAAAAGGGCTGATGACAAAGGCTCCGTGCCTTTGTCAGCATCCTGCCAGGCACCCCCTTACTTCTCCAGCAGCCGGGGGCCGAGAAGGCGAATGCCGATCAGTCCCAGGGGAGCGGTAAACAGGATTGCCAGAACAGCCAGGGCCAGGATAACCGGGCCCTCGGCGATTCCGGCTGCAAGGGCAACACCGCCGAGTGCTGCCTGCACTGTTGCCTTCGGTGTATAGGCTACCACACAGAACAGCCTTTCCCGCCGTGTTAGGTGCGAACCGGTCAGGGCAAGCAAAACACCAAGAGACCGGAATACCAGACCAAGTAAAATTACCCCAAGCCCCTTCAGCCCGGCATCCAGGGCAACCGTTATGTCCAGGGAAAACCCGATCAATACAAACAGCAGTATCTCGGCAAAAATCCATATCTTTCCCAGTTTGGCAGCAAGCTCATGGGCCGCCCGTTCATGGCGTTCAAGCAGCACAAATCCGGCGGTCATCAATCCCAGAAGGGCTGCAAAATGAAGGGCATCGCCTACCTGCACCAGCAGGGTTCCGCACACCAATAGAAGCAAGGTTTTTTCCGTTGCGCGTATCGAGGTAAAATGACGTTTAAATAAAAAGGTAAGACCAAAACCGAGAACAAGACCGGAACCGATTCCCGCTGCTATGGAAAGCGGAACAGAAAGAGCTGCCCGCAGCATCAAGGCAGCGGTGGAGCTTACCCCGGAGGCAGCAATTTCTCCGCCGCCCTGCCCTGTTCCCCGGGCAAGGGTCAAAAAAACCGAAAACAGGGTGATTGCAAATACATCATCCACAGAAGCACCGGCAAGAACAATGGTAGGTACATCATTTTTTGCGCCATGTCCCCGGTTCTTCAGGTCAAGCATGGAAGGCACAATCACCGCCGGTGAAACGGCGGCAAGCATAAAACCGGTCAGCCCTGATACCGTCCAGCTGAAGCCGAAAAAAACATGGAACAGCACAGTCAGGGCAGCGCCTTCTACGATACAGGGAACAAAGGCCATCCACAAAGCAGTCAGCCCCACCTTTTTCAGGGTCGCCTTGCTGATGCCAAGGCCGGCCCGAAGCAGGATAACCATCAGCGCAAAGGACTTTAAAAAAGGATCAAGATCATGAAGGGCATCCGGGGTATACGGCCGCAGAAAAAAGCCGCAGCCGATCCCGAACACCACCATCCCCATAATGGGGGGCAGCCGTATAAGGCCGAAAAACCGGGAGCAGAGCCATCCGCCCAAAAGTATTACCGCCAGCATGAGGCTTAAACTGATTTCAGTCATGCCGTATTGTATAAATCCGTGCTTTCTTGTACAAGATTGCAAATAATATGCGAAAACTACGCAATCGAAGTGCATTGCCGCAGGCGTCAGCCATTGACCCCCTGACCCTCCAGCGGTACAGTACTGATACCCATGAAAAAGATATTTCTTATAACTGTGACAATCCTTGCCGCTGCGGCAATTCTCTTGTTCGCATGGCGCAAAACGGACTGCGAACGCGCTGTCCAAAACCCTCCGCCGGTATACCGCCTGGTGGAAGATCCCGCAGTTCTCGATCAGCTGATCAGCGAGCTTCCCGATAACCCCATTCTTGTAGACCTCCGCGACAAATCAGAATTCAACGCAGGACGCATCAATAATTTCTTGAGCATCCCCTGGGATGACGGCGGCAGGCGATTTAAAACCTGGATTACCCCGCATCGCCGGAGCCGGCCCTTTATCATCATCTGTGCTGACGGCACCCGCACCGCACAGGCCTTCCGTCTCATGGTATCAATGGGCTTCACCAATATCACTGATTTTACTCCCGGCTTTCCGGTCTGGCGTGCCTCACGCGGCGAGGACTACCGCGTAGAAGACGGCCTCTGCCAGGCCGGCTGCCCTGACTGAGGAGGAACATGAGCGCAAGACGCCTCCGCCCCAGCACAAACACCAGGGCAGGAGCAGCCGACAGAACGCTTTTACAGCTATTGAATGCACAGCCAGCGGCTTTCAAAAAGGATCCCCGCTATGCGTCACTCTCCGAACGCCTCAGAATTAACCCCGCACTCAGGCAGGCCCGTCTTACCCGTCTGGCCTGGCGGCTTCTGAATGAACCGCGTCTAAAACCACAGTTTGTTGCAAATTTTATGGAAACCTACCGGCAGCCGAAGGATCCGTTTTACCGGAGCTTTCTGGAACTCAAATGGGACATCAAAGCGCGGTCCAGTGCTCTGCGAAGCGAACGCGCTGCCCGAATTGACGCACTTTGCGCGGCCTGGCCGGAACCGGTCAAGAACATGGCCCGGTGGCTCACAGAAACCGAGCGGCTGCAAACACGCTTAACGCCTGTGTGCACAAGGGCTCTCAAGGTAACAACCCTCAAGGCTGCAAACCTGCAGTGTGCCTGGTCCTGCGCTCAGTGGCTGCGCTATCTCGACGGGTTTATAAAAGACCTGGAGCATACCTATCCCGGCTTTGCCCCCGCCCCTGCTCAGGAACTGCTTGACTGGATGCTGCTGGAAAGTCTGCCGCAACCAGGATCAAGAAAAAAACCGGCAGACGCAAGCCTCAAGGCCGGCTGGCGCCGGGCAGGCAAGCGCTGGCACCCGGACTGCGCAGATAAAAAAACTGCCGGCTTCAATGCTGAATGGTTCCGCGCCGCAGAGGAAGCAGCACGCAGGTGCGGTATCAGATAACCGGCAAACAAGCCTTGAGCCCTTCAATATCTGTCAGTTCAAACTGCATCACAGCTTCCAGCCCGCAGCAGCTCACACTCACCGTCCAGGGGCCCTCGCCTTCAGGGGTAAGCCGTCCGTCAGCACTGATTGAACCTTTCCCGTTCATAGCCCAGCATGCTTCGTCAGTAAGACTGGTCTTCAGCCCTCCCGACCAAAATACCACCGCCTGCATCAGGTAATGTATCGAACAATCACGGTCCCTGACACAGGCACAGTCAAGCTCGATGCGCTCCGGCTTGCCGGGAACGTCCTGCCCCTTAAAAAGCAGGACAGCATTTGCAGCCCTGCCTTCCCAGAAAGTTTCGTTGTGCTCACCGTCTTTTTCCTCGCGGTAAAATAAATCAGTGCCTGAACGCCATCCTGCAGCTTTAAGCGCTGCAGCAATACGCCGCGCGGTACAGGTATAACTGTACAGGCTGCCCAGCCGGTCATCACACTCATCCCCAAAAAGAGCCTGTGCAACCTGAAGATATTTTCGCGGAGACTGATACTCGCGGGTGCCGGTATCAAGCCAGAGTCTGGCATTCACCGGCGAAAGCTCTGAGGCATTGCCTTCAAGCCAGGGATCGTGTACCGATAAAGCCGCAAAAGTGGAAAAGACAGTACTGTATTCCCCGAGAAAATACAGACTCATCAGGCCGCCGAGCGATGAACCGAACATGGCACGGTCTTCCCGCCGGGCAGCCGCACCGTACTGCTGTTCTGCATACGGAATCAATCGGCCTGTAACAAAAGACGCAAAATCACGGCTCCGTTCATGGGTCCAGGGAATGTAATCTTCGTGACGGGTCACACCGGTATTCCAGATGCCAACCAGCATCACTGGCGGAATTCTGCCTTCTGCAACAAGGTTGAATATTATTCGGTCAAGATTCCAGAAACGCTTCGGTCCTATCGTAGAGAACTCAAGGGGGTGCTCAAGAAGCATCTGTCCGTCAAGAGCGTATATTACCGGCAGGGAAACTGACTCATCATCATAGCCATCCGGCCTCCAGACAAAAATCCTGTGTTCCTCTATTTCGTCATGCCACAGGGTACCGGGACAGCCGGCACCGCGTTCAATTTTGTTCTTCATAAAAACCAGTATACGCCGGAAGGATTTCAGAGTAAACTATATTGTGTATGGAACATGAGCAACACCGGCAGGAACTGTATCATGAAATCTTCGGCTCAATTCTTGACCGCACCTCGCTAACCCCCTATCTGCTGAGGGACTGCAAAAACTGGCAGCAGGCGCGTGAGGCGGCTTCCCGCATGCTGGCAAACCGCGGCTTTGACGCGATAGATCCGGCCCTGGCGGAATCCGAACTCATGCGGGCAGCCGCCTATGTACACCGGGCAGTTGTATATATAACCCGTTCACTGTGCCCAACCATGATCCGCCAGCTCAAAGAACTGGAAAACTGCGCAACTCCCCGGCAGAACTTGTACCGTTCTGCATACCGGACACTACAGCGTATCTGTTCGGATATGACAGCAGGGACTCTGATGCATCTTGTCAGCGAAGACCCGCGAAATCTGTTTTTATTGGTATCAGCATCTTCCAATGAAAACCTGTTCAAAGGGCACCCGGAAGTTACCGGCACAGTCCCCGTACAATGGCGCATGACCGCCTGCGCAATCCTTAAAGTGTGTCATCTTATAAAATCCATAGAAGAAGACAGCCAGGATATTCATGATTTTGCCTGTCTGGGCTTTTTTTTTAACGAACAGAATATCCCTCTGACAGGTTTATTCAACTTTCCCTGGGATAAACCGCCTGTTGTCCCGAACGATGAACCGGCTCGAAGGGCCTTTGTAAAACTTGGTGCTTTCTTTCACAAACTCTACGCATCGGTACATACCAATCCGGAAACAGGAACCCTGTTTTTCGATTCAGGTGACGGAGTCCGGGTCGAACTTGCAGAGATTAAAGCCCGCCTTAAAAGTCCCGAAAGCATGTTTGCAAAACTCGGCAAGGACGCTTCAGAAGAAGCCTATACCATCCGTGATATCCTTGCAGTAACATTTTTACTCAAACATCGCGAAGAATCATTAACCCTGTTCCATTCCCTTCAGAAACGCGGTGTCATTCTGCAGGAAAACACCGCCTCCGCATCAATCACGCAGACACTGTTTCGTGATTCAGCAGATATGGAAACCGCAGTCCGCCTTCTGATGAGTGCCCTTGCCCGTTCCGGGAACAAGGACAGCGGGGATCCGATGCTTATAGACGGTACAGAAGTCCGGATGAATGCCGAAAACTTCTTCAAGGCTCTTAATACCAATGCCGAACTAAATCCGCACAGCAGCAATACTCACCGTAAATTTCAGTGCAAGATTACGTTCTCTGTCCCGGTCCACCATCTCGCTGACAGCGGCCATATCCTCATACCGGGAACCGCCGCATGGACCTCCCGCAGCGGAAACACGGTAACACGGCAGCACACACTTCCTGTTGAACTGCGTATTTCAGACCGTAAAAGCTGGGAAGCTTCAGAATTACGCGGTCAAGCCCACCATGCAGCATATAAATTCAGACAGTTGCTAATACTTGCAAACCGTATCTTTAATCCCCAGTTTTCATTTCCTGAAGACCAGCTTCCCGGTTTGAGAACAGATCAGGATATTCTCTTTCAGTAAGCATCCCGCGGATACAGCCCTCTATTCCTCGCCGGATGTATTTCCAGGGCACCTCTAAAAACCATTGTTTTTAAGTTCATCTGATCTTTTGATCAGCTGT
>CAZXJV010000090.1:0-10717 GCA_964641135.1 uncultured Treponema sp.
TTTACGGACGAGACCGCCTTGCCGAGCGCTTTATCAGCGATCGTCAGTCCGGCGCCATGTTTAAAAGCCCCTATCTTGATACCGACCGTGATATCGGATTCGAGTTGACAGAACAAGAGCTTAAACCCCTGTTTGATGTTGCTTCAGGCCGACGGCAGACAGGTTTCCGGTATTTTTCACGCGGCTCCGATACCCTGTACAATGCGGCTTCCGCCTTTGAACAGATTCGTGCTGATGCATCAGCCTTTCTTGAAGAACGCGCCCATCTGCTGACGAAGGCTTCCGCCGCCCTTGAAGGCAGCCCTGTTTCGCTCGTATGCGCCCTTCCTGCTACCCTGCTGGGTCAAGCCTGGGCCGAAGGAATATCCTGGCTGGAAACCGTATTCCGGATGGCAGCGGGACGTGATGATCTGGTCTGCGGGGTCTGCTGCCCTCCCAAGACTGCACCGGCTACCTCCTGCCGGACTATTCCTTTTTATTCATCTTCCCTGCCAAGCGGCTATGCCGACGAGATGCTCAGCAGTGCCAATGACTGGATGTATCCGTATATCCGTAAGGCAACACTGCGTATGATTGATTTGGCAGAACGATTTCCTGATGATACCGGATTGAAGGAACGTGCCCTGAATATGGCAGCCCGCGAGATTCTGCTTGCCCAGGCAAGCGATTGGCCTTTGATGATGAATGAAAGCGCCACAGCCGAGTACGGCCGCTACCGTTTTGAAGACAGCGTTCGTGCTTTTACTGTTGTCTATGAATCTTTGGGGTCAAACTTTATCAGTACCGAATGGCTGACCTCAAGAGAACGGCTTCATAACCTTTTCCCGGAGATTAACTATCGCGTATTCCGTAAAAGAACCTGACCGGTGCAATTGAGGAAACCCGGCTCCGGCATCCAGTCCGGGTGTGAACTGTCTATTCCAGTTGCTGCAGTTCCCGGATCATCCGTTGAATTTCAAGGGTCAGTTCGGCCGTTTCGATTCCCTCGATTGCAGGGTCAAACCGTTTATCCAGCTCCAGTGTACGCCGCCACAGGGCGATGGCAGCTTCCAGCTCTCCTCTGGCGTACAGCTGCAGTCCCTCGATGTACATTTCTTCAACCCTGATGCGTCGGGCTTCCCGGCCGGAGTCGCCCAGGTTAAGCTTTGCCGCAAGGCTTACCCGGTTCAGTATTGTCGCCTGGGTGGTAAGATCAAGGGTGTAGTTAATGTTGAACTGCAGGTCATCCACATTGAGCTCTGTTCCCAGGCTGAACCTGGGGTTTGCACCCTTCAGCTGGAAGCCGGCAAGAACAGCAATAAATTTGGTAAACTCAAGAGCAGCTCCGGCACCCAATACAGCCCGCTCCGATCGTTCCGGGTTCAGGATATTAAGCGGCTGCTGGTATTCGGCGGAAATAACCAGAGGATTTGCAGGTTTCCATGCTGTTCCCAGAGTAAACAGGGTAGGTGGGGACTCATCCCCGACAGGCGGCCCGATGTTTCTGCCGCTCATTCCGATAAAAAAGTTGGGATCACGCGAACTGTAGAGCTTGAGCAGGTTAAAACGGGTTTGGATTCCGACATCTGTCATGACCGTCAGGGCTGACTGACCCAGTCCTGAACCTTCCCGGATAGTACCCTGACCGTCAGAATAATCAGGTACACCCCGCCAGCCCAGTTTGACATTGGCACCGGTGGCAAAGCCCTTGAAATTGTAGCCGGCCAAAAAGTTGTAGGAGATATTAAATATTCCGAAGGTTTCTGTGTAGTATCCGCGGGATACACGTTCACCGAAGGTATTGTATTCAGTAAACGGAACATAAAAACAGCGCAGGGACGCTCCGTAGCCCAGATGTTCCCGGCGCTGGGTAAAGGAAATTGTTTCAAGGCGCGAGTCGGCAATCCAGTTGTTGTGGAACACAGCAAGTTCGGTGTTTTTCATGGTTGAACTGCCGGCCGGATTTGCCTCAAAAAAGCTGATGTCGTCGGCAAGGGCAGTAAAGGCCGAGCCCATAGCCTCCATGCGTCCTCCGCCGGGTATGAGCAGGGAGCGGAATGAAGTGAGACCGCCGTTCGGATCTATCAGAGAGTCAAAAAGTCCGGATATGAAGATATACGGATCTGAAACATCCATCGCATCCAGGCTGAACGGCAAGAGAAAAAGAAGTATACTGAGGGTAACGGCGGCTCCCTGTTTCATGTTTCTCCTTATGTAAGTAGTATATCGCAATTTTCGGAACTATTCTGCGGTTTTTTTACTCCAAAGGGTCAAATGATGTGCCGAAATTGAGAGTTGGGGTGATGCGGGTAAGTGTGTAAAGCCAAAAAGTGCGTAACAGTCCTGATTCTCTTGCTGCTTGGTGTACAGGCTTCCCTTTTTGCTGCGGGAAATCGCGACAAGGGACTTCCGCGTGTCGACCAGTTGATACGCGAGCGCAACTATAACGAGGCTGTGTACGAACTTGCCCTGTATCTGCAGGAAAAACCTGACGACTTTGACGGTGCAATGCGCCGGGTACAGCGTATTATCAAGATGCGCCGCAGCTACAACGCAGCTGCCGATCAGCTGTTGCGGGTTCTTGTAGATGATCCGACCAATGATGCCAAAAAACTTGAAATGATAGCCTTTCTTGAATCCCTGGAACCAAACCCCAATCCCAATACTACCCAGTTTATTCGTGATACCAAATCTGCCGCCCAGTTTACATTTTACCGGGCAAGGTTTGAGGAAATTATGACAGGCGGTGCTGCTCTTATTGACAGCGGCCGCTATATTGAAGCAGCACGGCTTTTTACGGACGGCTTTATTGTGTATAAGGTGGAATATGATGAAGAAACCGAAGACCGGGACGAAGTTGCCCGGGTAAACGCAGAGCTTGCAATAATTCGCAACAGCCTTTCAGCCCTTGAGCCTTTGGCACAGAGTATTCAGGATGCTGTTGCAGCGTATGTGCAGGCAACAGGGCTGGGCGATACCCTTGCAGCACAAACAGCGGTTACCCGTTTGACTGCCCTGATTGACCAGTACGCACCGCCGCGCAACCAGGTTGTAGCCGCCGGCTGGCTTTTTGAGGATCTGTTTGCTGCCGCCCGGGATGCTGACCCCCTGTTGACCGAGAACAGTTTTCTGCCCTTTGCCTGGCGTTTTACAATGGGCCGGCGCACGGTTGATCGTTTTGAGGGGGTTGCCGGTGCTCTTGATGCCCTGTGGAGCGGGGCTCTGGACCGCATGCAGGCAGGTACTGATCAGGCAATCCGCCGGTACTGGCTTGCTGCGTATAACCAGGTAATGGAGGACAGCTCCGGCAGTTCAACAGCCCTGGCCGAGGGATTGAACCTCGCCGCCGGTTTTGCAGTATTGGGTGCACGGGTCTCGGATCTATCGGGACGTTTTATCACCCGTGATGGCATGATATTGCAGCGGGACCGCACAAGCGAGGTTGCACGATACAACGGTCTGGGGCAGCTGGTTGATGCCCTGCGGGTAGCCTCTGTTCTGTATAATGATTATTTTGTGCTGGAAGATGCTTTCAACACATATCAGCCGCCTTCTCCGGTACCTGCTACAGCAGGCGACCGGAATGTAGCGGCCCTTGTTGAATACAACCGGCTCTTCACAGCCATGAATGATCTTGCAAGCAGGGTACAGAGTCTTCCTTTACCTGAACAGGGTGCAGCTCCCGATGACTATTTTACCGAACTGAATGCCTACCGGTCGCGGGTACAAAGCACCTTCGATCAGGGACGTTCCGCCCTGGTGCTGGCCTCGGCCGATTACCGCAGCAGGGCTGCAGATGTACTTGTTCAGGATCGCCGCGAGGAATTTAACCGGGCCCGGGGCTTGCTGGAAGGTGTTCGTCAGGACGGTACAGACGTTCTTTTATATTATCCTTCGGAAAGCGTAACCGCATTCAACGCCCTGCGTACCCGTCTTTCGGCGGACAGAACTGCTCTTCTTGCCCACCGGAGTGATATGGAAGGCTTTCCTGCTGCATTCAGGACGCTTGAACCGTTCAGACAATCTGTGGCCTCTGTAGACAATGCCGTCGCCGCTGTTGACAGGATGAATACAGATTCTGCCAACCTGATCACACAGGCTAATTCACGGGTACTGCAGGCGACAGTAGCCCGTCAGGAGGCGGATCTACGCTACAATCAGGCGCTGGCTGCTCTCGGGCGCAATGATTTTCAGACAGCCCGCGATAATCTGAACCGATCCAGTGAACGGACCGTACAGGCATTAACGCTTCAGGAATCAGCATCCTACCGTGCCCTGACTGATACCCGGCTCCAGCAGCTGGGCAGCGATATAAACCGTACAGAAAACGAGTTCGTTGTCCGTGAGGTCCGCGCCCTTATTACCTCGGGACGGAATTTTTATTTTACGGGAAATTTTGATCAGGCTGAACAGGTCCTGCTGCAGGCGAGGAACCGTTGGGCGGTTACCAATATTGAGCGAAACTCCGAGGTTGAAAACTGGCTGGGTATTATTAACACTGCCCTTTCAGTAAAAAGCGGGCGCAGCATACCGGTGTCTGCTCCCCTGTATCCCCAGCTCAGCCAGCTGCTCAGCAGCGCGAACCAGCTGTTTGCCGAGGGAAGCGAACAATTCCGGCGAGGACAGCGGACAGCTGCCATTCAGACCCTTAATTCGGCCAAGGACAAGCTGCGTCAGGTGCTGCTTGTGGAACCGCGCAACCAGGATGCAGGACAGCTTATTCTGCGTATTGATCAGCTGATTGATCCTGCGGCCTTCGATGATATGTTCCGTCAAAAGGTGGCTAATGCCCGTGCTACCTACCGTACCGACGGACAGGCGGTGTATGCAGAGCTGCTTGACCTTGCACAAATAAATCCCCGCTGGCCGGGAATACAGGCGCTGATAGAGGAGGTGGAACGATTCCTCGGAATCCGTATTCCTCCTCCCGATCCCCGCGCCCTTGCCGAATCGAACCGGCTGACACAGGAAGCCCGCAGGGTGTATGATTCCAATATCCGTACCCAGTTCCCGGTTGCCATTGCCCAGCTTGATGAAGCAATCCGGCTTAATCCGGACAATCAGGCTGCGATAAACCTGAAAGACCGTCTGCAGACCGCCTCCGGCGGCGGCGCAGTAGCAGTCCTTACGGCCGCAGCCGAAGCCCAGTATAACCGGGCGGTCAGGGAACTGCAGAACGGCAATACGATTATCGCGGCTGCCCTGGTCGATGACCTGCTCAGGGACCCGCGCAACGCCAGCTCTTCCAAGATTCAGGAGCTGAAACGGAGGATCGACTCATTACGCTGATACGCCGCTCGCTGAGCCTTGCAGCCTGTATTCTCCTTTGTGCATCCTTTGCCACATCCCGTGATTTTTACTGGGAAAATCCGGCAGCACTGCGCCAGACGGATACCCGCTTTCCGCAGACAGCGTCGAATGGTTCACTGTCTGTAGTCACCTGGCAAGAAATAGAAACTGCCCCGGGCGGCGGAAGCGGAACCCTGTGGCTTTCGGCAATGGTCAATAACGGCTCAGGCTGGGTCAGCAGAGAACGCTTTGCCGGTCCTATTCCCTGGGCCGGCGAGGTTCCTTCTGTATATGATCTGGCAGTAGACAGCCGGGGCAGAATTATTGTTCCCGCTGTTACCGGAATCCGGCAGATAACAGTATTTGTCTCAACCAATCAGGGGGCCACCTTTACCCCCCATCGTCTGGCTGCTGACACCGAAAACATTCTGGCACCTCATATTCATGAACGCTCCGACGGAGGTTTTTTGCTGTTTGCCTCGCGAGGCGGCGAGGACCGTTTTGTCATGGTTCAATCGCGCTCGACCGATGGCTTACAGTGGGAACCCTTTCAGGAATTCGCACCGGCCCGCGCTCTAACCAGAGCCTTTTTGCCTACCCATGTAGCAACCGGATCAGGCGATTTGGTGGTGTTTCAGGCTTTTTACGAGGGCAGTTCCCGGCCGACCTTTCAGCTGTATTCCACCTTTTCTTCCGACGGCGGACGCAACTGGTCGCAGGCCCGCCTTCTTACCTCGTTTAATGAGCCGGGTGCTTCTGCTGCCATGGCCTCCTTTGACGGCTGGCATAACCAGCGGCCGCGCCTGTTGCGTCTTCCTTCCGGTATTGCGCTGTTTTGGGAGAGGGGCCGTTCCGGCGTCGAGCGCTACCGCATCTATTACGCACCGCTGGATACTGCCGGAAGCCTTTCCGGGGCGGTTGAAGCGGTGTCTTCACCCGACGGGTTTTGTTTTGATCCGGGCCCCTTTGTTCTTGACGGTCAGCCGGCTGTAGTGTGGTTTGACAATCGCCGCGGAGTTAACCGTATTTATCTTGCTGTCAAGGACGGGTTTTTATGGAGTGAATACGACCTGTCACGCTCCAATGTGGAATCCGTATTCGGCCGTCCGGTCATAGCCGGCGGAGACCTTGAAATATTCTGGCAGCAGGCTGCCGTTCGCGGAACCTCGCGTGTAATGCGTCTCGCACCCGACCGCTCTGTTCTGCCGCCTTCAATTGCCGGAGCAGGGTATACTGCAGGAACACGCACCCGTTCCGATCGCGCGGTTTTCAACATCCGCCTGCCTGAGGATTCCTCGGGAATTGCCGGTTATTCCTGGGCCTGGGAGCGCGGACAGCGCCCCGGTGTGCCGACTGAACTTAAGGCCCTGCCGGGAGCAAACCGGGTACAGGTGGAAGCCGATGCTGACGGCAGCTGGTTCCTTGGTGTACGCGTGCTTGATTACGCCGGCAACTGGTCACAGCCTTCCTATGCCGAATTTATCCGCGACACCACACCTCCCGGCCGGCCGGTTGTACGCAGCCCGCTTACCGATGCCTCAGGCTATCTGACCTCGAATACCTTCAGCATCGAATGGGATGCCCCCGGTGATGATGACGTTGCCGGATATACCTGGAGCCTGGAATACCTTGCATCCCCGGCGCAGATACGGGCCGCCGCAGGCGGAACCGACCTGTCCGGCGCACAGAGACCGGAAACGCTTGGTACCCGCTTTACGCCCCGCCGTCCCCCGTCGGAACTTCGGACCCGCGAAACGCGTACGGCCTTTTCCAATTCTGATAATGGACTCTATGCTATCTCTGTTGCGGCAATCGACACAGTCGGAAACATCGGCGAGCCTGCGGTGTACTATATCGCTCTCAACAAATTCATTCCGTTCACACTGGTACATACGGTGGAGTCCCAGCTTGACGACACCGGTGTTTTGACTCTCTCTATTGTCGGGCGCGGTTTTACCGATGGCGGAACAATTACAACAGTCTATATCGACCGTGACGGACAGGCTCCCTGGGATATTACATTAACCGGGCGGGAGCGCGGCTTCACCGTACAGGGCGACCGGCTTATCAGCGGCATCCGCGTTCCTGATCTGGAAGAAGGGGAGTACCGCATTGCGCTGGTGCATCCTGACCGGGGATTATACCGCGCGCGGCAGACCATCCGGGTTACCGCAACCGGAACCGTCAAGTACGGAGATTTCAGCTATACCTTCACCCCTGCCTGGGAGCGTATTCCGGCCGGAGGAAAACCGCTAATCAGTTTACAACGGGCTGCCCTTGCAGCTCTTATGCTCTTTGCCCTTGCGGCGCTGGTCTTCTCCTTTGCGGGACTGGCCGGCACCGCCCGGGATGCCGCCTATATCCGGGCCGAGGTCCGCTCTCTTTTGACAGGAGACATTATGCCGTCAGAAAAAAAACAACGAACCGGCCGTCTGAAAAGCCGGGGCTTGAGCCTGCGCTTCAAGCTGGCCTTCTTTACCACAACCCTGGTTATTGCCGTTACCCTTTTGGTATCCATTCCGCTTGGCCTGCAGTTCTCGCAAAACCAGGAGCGCACCCTTGCCTCCGGTCTTGAATCACGGGTCTTTGTACTTCTTGAAAGTCTTGCCTCAGGCGCCCGCGCTTATCTGCCCAGCCAGAACCTTCTGGAGCTCGGCTTCCTTCCTGCACAGATCGCCGCCCTTGACGAGGCTGAATGGGCAACCATTACCGGACTGGCTGCAGGCGGTGCCAACGTCAATACCGACTTTGTCTGGGCCAGCAATGATCCTGACCTTGAAAGCAAACTGGACACCGCAGCCTTTACCCCCGGCCGCTCGCGCCTGAGCGACGGAGCGGCCGCCCGTATCGGCGAACGCAGTGCTGTACTTGACGAGGAAGCCCGCCGCTCGGTCGGCGAGCTTGCCGAAGGCATTGCCCAGCTGACACGCGAAGGTCTTTCACTTGCCTTGCGTACCGATGCGCAGTCGCTCCGCCGCGTTGAAGAAATACAGGCGACCGCCCGTCAGCTGGAACAGCGATTGAACCGCGAGCTTGCAGCTCTTTCTACCCGCGGCATGGGCTCCTGGCCCGAGTACGATCCGGATAACATATCGCGCACAGAAACCAGCTACATCTTCTACAAGCCGGTTCTGTACCGTCAGGGTACTGAACAGAACTATGTACGCGGCGCTGTGCGTATACAAATTTCTACCGAATCGCTTCTTGCAACCCTGGACCGCGACCGGCGTACCCTGGTCACAACCACTGTATATACCGCCCTGTTCGCGGTTTTGATGGGAGTGCTCGGCGCCCTTATTCTCGCCTCCATCATCATTTCGCCGGTGCGCAAACTTGCTGCCCACGTTGCCATGATCCGCGATACAGAAGACAAGGCTGATCTTGATGGAAAGGACATAAAGCTGCGAAGCCGCGACGAAATCGGTCTTCTGGGCGAGACCATCAACGACATGACCGCGGGACTTGTTAAAGCAGCTGCAGCAAACCGCGATCTGACCGTCGGTAAGGAAGTGCAGAAGATGTTTATTCCCCTGGAAACCGACTCCTCGGGGCGCAAGCTGACCACCGGCTCCTCGGGTGATGACAATGCAGACTTCTTCGGTTACTACGAAGGTGCAAAGGGTGTTTCAGGCGACTATTTTGACTACATCAAACTTGACCAGCGGCACTATGCGATTATCAAGTGCGACATCGCCGGAAAGGGAGTTCCTGCAGCCCTCATCATGGTCGAGGTTGCGACCCTCTTCCTTGATTACTTCAAGGACTGGAACTACCAGAAAAACGGCTTCAAGATTGATTACATCGTATCGCGCATCAACGACCTGATCGAATCGCGCGGATTTAAAGGGCGCTTTGCGGCCTTTACCCTGTGTATCTTTGATTCAGTTTCCGGCGATGTTCACTTCTGTAATGCCGGTGATAACCTTGTGCACTGGTACGACGCTTCCGAAAAGGGGATGAAAATTCTGACCCTGCCCGAAACCAGCGCCGCCGGTGTTTTCCCCTCATTCATGGTTGAAATGAAGGGCGGCTTCCGTGTTGTCAAACACCACCTGGAACGCGGCGACATCCTGTTTCTCTATACAGACGGTATCGAAGAAGCCAAACGCATGTTCCGCGACCGCAAGCTTAAAACCCTGGAGTGCGCCCATGAAGGCCTGCCCCGCGAAACGCCGCATGAAAGCCACTCTGTCGGGCAGGAAAGCGAGGAGCTTGGACCGGACCGAGTCCATGAGGTTTTTGAAGCTGTTATTGCCCGCAGGCCCTACCGTCTGGTCAAGTATCACAATCCCGACCCTGACGAAGTATTTGATTTTGATTTTTCTACCTGCGAAGGAACCCTTGAAGAGGTTGTACTTGCAGTCATGGCAGTTGAAAAAATATTCCGCATGTACCGCGATCCGGCCGCAACCGAGTTCGACCGTGTTCAGGTAGACCGCAAGGTAGACATCTTTTTGAACAAACACTTCCGGCAGTACGGGCTCTACTGTGCCCGGCGGCGCGACCATGCCGAGTATCCGGAGTATCTGTACTATACCCATGTGCGCGAGGATGAGCAGTATGACGATCTTACTGTTCTGGCAATCCGCAAAAAATAGGAGTTTGTTATGGACAGCAAAAGCCCCTTTTCCAGTCTGGATACCTGCCGCGAACTGCTTGAGTCCGGCGTAACCCGCACCTTCGATTCTCTTATCTCGCTGTATAATCGTTCCGGGCGCGCAATTGACCGCACGATTCTGGAGCACGAACTGACCAAACTGTATCAGGAGCTGGGTAAACGGGCGGCCGCGGCCCTTGCTTCGCCTGAGGCATCGCTTGGCGCGGGCGATCCGGATGTGCGAACGCTTCTTGACAACATTTCGGAGTGTAAAGCCCGGATTGCCGCCTGTTCCGGTGGACCTGAAAAAAAAGAAGAAAATAATGAAAAACCCTCTTGACCAAAACGGCACTCCGGTGCTATAAACATTCTCGTTGCGCTAGTCCAGCCATCCGGCTGACACACAGCGCGGTTCGATGCTAATGCTTACGGTCTTATAAAAACCTAGCCTTACATCCTGAACTACCACAATCAGAATCCGCACCCTGTGCGGGTTTGTAAAATACGCTGTTTCTGTCTGCAAGGGCAAAACGGCAACCGGTCTTTGATAACTAAGGGAAGGGAAAGAAGGACGCTGTTTGAAGCAGCGGAGTCTTAACGGATTTCGCTCAACAAATGGTGAGGTTTGATACCAAAGAAAAAAGCCGTTACCCTTTTGATTGAAGCCTTGCAAAAGGCGGATATTGGAAGCGGTAAACGATTCCTTTAATAGATTAAAGGGATTATGGCTCACATGGTGGAGAATCTGTTTACAGATTCTCCAACTTAAAAGCCGGCGATGCGCCGGATTTTATGTGTTATCAGAGGTCTTCGGACCTTTGAGAATATATCATGGAGAGTTTGATCCTGGCT
>CAZXJV010000091.1:0-10259 GCA_964641135.1 uncultured Treponema sp.
AAGAAAAAAAGCGTTCTGGAAAGGGACAGTTCTTGACAGTACCGCCCCTTCATGATAGATTCGTTAACGCAGTTTAGCGGGTCGGGCAATAGCGCAGGTGGTTAGCGTACAAGTCTGGGGGACTTGGGGTCCCCGGTTCAAGTCCGGGTTGCCCGACCGGCTAAACTGTTTTTTTATTTTAAAATGCATGCTTATCGGGCGTATCGAAACACCTCTATCCTTTTTTATTCGCTGATAAACCTGTTCATCGGGCTGTCACTTTCAAGGATTTCCTTGTTTATCAAATCAATATCTACAGCTGTCTGGCGGAACTGTATTGTGTACCTGTTCCCGCTGGTTTCGATTGCAACGTACTCAGCCCAGGGATGTTTTGTAGGGGGCATGGTATACCCGATAAAGGGCTGCCCTACACTGCCAGAGGTCACAATTCGGTGTCCTTTATGGTTACGCAGCATCTGGACATGAGTATGTCCACCGATAAAGATAGTTGACGAACTGCCGCCCATAAGAGGTTCAAAGCTTTCCAAATCTGATTCCGGTTTTATGTTTTCCATGTTGGAAACGGGTGACCCGTGGTAGCAGAATATATCTGTTCCGGGAAGAAACGGAATACGCAACTCCTTCTTGAAGGTCCTGATAAATGAAAAATGACGTTCCTCATGGCGGGCACGAGACCATTCAACAGTATCTATAACCAGCTTGTCCTTGGTATAAATGTATATCCGCTCCGGATCAATCATGAACTCATCATGATTTCCAAGAATACAGTCACAGTGAAGTGATTCAAGCAGGTCCAGAGTTTCAACAGGACGGATTCCCAGGGTTGAAGCATCACCCAGAAAAACTAGTCTGTCATACCCTTCTTTTTTTGCAGCGGACAAAACCGACTCAAATGCATGTATATTTGCATGAATATCTGAAATGAAAATAATTTTCATCACCTTACTATACACCGATTCTGAAAGCTTATCAATTTTTTATTTTTTTCTGTCTGTATTCAGGTTCTTTGCAGGAGATGCATGCTGCCTGTTTAATTGTATCGATCATCGGATCAATGTTACCCGTGCCGGAAGGATTTCTTCAAGATAACTGCTATTTATAAACGTTACAGGATCCGGAAGACTGCCCTTTTGGTCCGGATATCTCCAGTGCAACTGTTGTTCCACTGCTGTTACAAGTGTCCGGGGTAATTCCATCAAAAAACGATACTCACCCCATTCAGAATCGACCATGGACACATTAAACCGCAGCCCTTCGGCAACAAGCTCGCGGGCGTGAGCAGGACGACTATCCATATACCGGCAGGAATCTTCCAAACCATCCAGAAATGCAACGGCAGCGTCGGGATAACTTTCCAGCCAGGAGTGTGAAACCACAAGCAGCCAATACATATCAAGACCCATGTGAGCATTGCGTACAACGGCCTTTTCCTTCATCAGATTAACAGCTTCGGAAACATAGGGTGACCAAACCAGAATTGCATCTGCCTGGCCCGAAGCAAGCTTTTCCGGCAAATCCTGAACGGGTGCGTACAAAAATTCTACCGAACCATCAGACATCCCGTGAAAGGTCATGATTCTGCTAATGGTGTATTCTGCAGCGCTTCCAGCGGCCAGGCCAATTTTTTTACCACGTATTTCTGTAAAACTGTTCAGACGGTCGGTATTAAATACAAGGTAACGGCTTTGATTACGGTTTAATACCGCAATGATTGACCATTGCCCGGCTGTATCAATATTGTTTACAAGCTGAAATTCGGGAATACAGACCATATCGTAAAGACCTGCATTCAGGCTGTCCATAACACTGGCAACCGATGGCTCGAGAAAAAGGTCCACAGTGAATCCGCGAGACTTCAAGAAACCCTGTGAATCGGCAATTAAAAGGGGAGATGACTTGACGCTTCTGTTCAAGCCTATTCGAACAGGAACGGGAGGATTTTTTACGCACCGAATTTGTGAAGGGAACGTACACGCTCCATACACAGGCAAAATAAGTATTGCACATACAAGTGCAAGCATGGATACCCTCATGGTATCAGTATAGTCTGTGAACCGAATAAAAGCGATTTTTTTCGGGATAGGCCGTCAATTTTAACAAGCTGACGGCACGCCGGGAACAGGAAGCTGGTTTGTGATGATCACATCTAGCAGGCTGATGACAAGCATCGAGTTTGTCAGCATCCTGCTAGCGTATAGAAAAATAAAACTGACGAATAAATCTGATGCGTGCATCAGCGTCATTCCAGAAGCGGCTGTCAGGATATGCAGAAACCAGCTTCTGATACGATTCCAGAGCCTTGCGGATATCACGCCGGGGACCTGATGATTCAAGCGCCTGTCCCTGCAAAAAAAGGCCTTCATCCAGCTGACTGACAGAGACCGCAAAAAAGCGGCTCAAGAGATCAAGAGCTGTATCTGACTGTCCTTCTCCAAGGGCTGTCCTGATTTCTCCAAGCAGGATAACCGGATCACTTTCCGTGATAACAGCCGGTCCCTGCAGTACCGGAGCTGCGACCAAAGAAGGTTCATTAGCCGAAGACGCAGAAGGTATACGCCCGGTTGTTTGCGGCTCTGCCGAAGAAGAACGGGACAGGGACTCGGGAGCTGGCGATACAGAGAGAGGGGAAGCTGCTGAAGAAGCAGAACTGATAGATGAAGAGGGTCCGGGTGCGGCAAGAGTAAACATCGCGGATCGCACACGGGATATCTGACGTCCGGTGGACGCTGTGACCGTGACCTGAAGAACATCTGAAATAAAATCATCTTTCAGTACATCAAACCGGGAAAAGGTCAACAGATACACGCCTTCTTTTAATGGACGAAAACTGAACAGGGTATCACGACCTTCAAGCTTGCGGGATTCATACCGGATACCATTTTGGGATGTTGAATCACCCAGAAAAACCCAGCCGCTTCCAGGATAGGGTACTTCCAGCACCTGAGTGACTTCCAGCTGAACCCTCCTGTCTGGTCGAGGTTCCGATATAAGGGAATGAACAAAAGGACCAGGCACAACCGGCTCGGACTCCCAGACTCCTCCGGAAACCGGGGGTACGGGTTCTGAAAGAGAACCCGCAGGTTCTTGTTCAGACTGAGGCGGCTGGGCAGGAGTAGAGGGAACACCCGGTGCCGGTGCCGCCGGAGCAGCCGGAGCAGCTCGTGCCGCCGGTGCAGCCGGAGCAGCTCGTGCCGCCGGTGCAGATGGACGATCCGGCGTGCCGGATGTCTGGCCTGCAGAGGCGCCGCCTTCAGGAACAGGCTCGGCGGGCTGTGGATCACGGGGAAGAATAATCAAGGCATCCGGCTCCGGATAAAATGCCGGGAAAGGTGATTCATCAGATTCAGAAGATGCAGTCCCGGAACCGGTAACCCCGGTTGCGTGATCCAAACCTGCTTCCGGCAGGGGTGGAAGGCTGTCCTGAAAAAGCGGTCTGTCGGTATCACCCGAATCTGCCTCACCATCAGAGCCAGTGATAACGGCCAAACCTTCGTTATTCACCATGCCGGGTATTTCACCAGAAACGGTTTCAGGTCCTCCTGCACAGGCAAACACCGAAAAAATGAAGAAAATAACGGTAACAGCGTAAAAAAACCCAAAAAGATGCTGTTTCATGGTACAGCCTCCAGTAAATCCAGAATCTTGCGGCGGTTTATTTCTTGCAGCGCTTCAAGGTCAGATGCATCCGGTGCCCTGAACCACAGGTCTGTCTCCTGTTTGTCCCACTGTGTTTTTGGTTCACGTGGCGGGATTATACCCGGTGACTGAAGGGGTTCGGCAGGAAGCCACAGATCACGTAATGATAACACAGGGGAGGTTTGTCGTGAACTGTCTTCGACTTCAGGGGAAGAACCGGAGATCGCAGGTATTACCAGAATTAAAATCAGGATGACCAAAAGCACGGCCGTAACCACGATTACCCTGGTGCGGTGCAGCATCAGGAATTCTTCAATGGCGGCCGGGGTGATCATGTTTCGCTCCCCTGTTCATCCAATGAGCGTATCCTTTTTGGAGGGTGCGGAGGAATAACAATATCAAGTTCGGGCTCAACATCCTCTTCATCAAAAGGTTCAGGGTCGGACAGGCGTTCTTCTTCACGCAACGCTTCATTTTCAAGGCGTATAGCAATAACCTTGGTAATTCCTGATTCTTCCATAGTAACACCGAGCATGGTTCCTGCCCCCATAACGGTCTTTTTATTATGAGTGATTACGATGTACTGGCTTACATTTGCAAATTCCCGCAGGGTATGCACAAATCGGGTTACATTCTGCTCATCAAGGGCTGCATCAATCTCGTCCAGCAGGCAGAAAGGAGACGGCTTGACCATGTAGGTTGCAAACAACAGTGATACCGCTGTCATCGACTTTTCACCACCCGAAAGCAGATTGATATTCTCAAGCTTTTTACCCGGAGGCTGTGCAAAAATCTCGATACCGGACTCCAGTACATTTTTTGGGTCAACAAGCCGAATCTCTGCCCTGCCGCCGCCGAAAAGCCTGCGGAACATGTTGTGAAAGTTCTTTTTAATCTTGTTGTAGGTAGCAAGGAATAATTCTGTGGATTCAGCCCGGATTTCTTCGGTGATACGCCGCAGATCATCACGGGCTTTTTGTAAATCTGCAATCTGTCCGGTAAGAAATTCATACCGCTCTTTGGTTTCGGCGAATTCTTCGACTGCCATAAGATTGACACTGCCCAGTTCCTTCAGGGAAGCACGGCTGGCAGCCAGACGTTCACGCAATTCGCCCGCAGGTTCTGTAATTGTATACATCCGTTCTTCGAATTCCATCAAATCGCGGGAATGAGCTTCCCGGAAATTTTCCTGGATATTGCGAATTTCAGTTTCTGTTGTTGCCATTTCCATATGCAGCCGTTCAAGCTGACCCTGAACTTTAGCAATTTCCGCAGTACGGGTTTTTAGGGCAGACTGTTTGCTTGAAACATCGCTGTTGCGGGTGGTGATATCATTTTCAAGCTTTTCAAGCTCTGCGGTAAGAGTTTTTCCACGATATTCAATAGATGCCAACTCGCTTTCAATATCCTGTACCTGTTCGCGAATATCTTCCATCCGTTTATGTTCAGAAAAAAGCTCGTTTTCCAGTTCCCGAAGAGCAGCTTCCTGGCTGGCAAGCTCACGGCGAATCAACCTGGCCTGTTCTTCGGCAGCTTCGCTTTGGGTTTTCATCTGGACGCGGTTCAGCCGTAGACCTTCAAGGGTTTTTCGATACTCATCGATCTTGAATACCAGCTCGGAGTTCTCGCCTTTCAATAAAGCAATCTGGTCCCGTTTTGCTGCTATTGCGGCACGATTCCGCTGGATTCCTTCATCAATAGCGCGCTTACGGGTAATTATTCCTTCCGGTGAGAGGAATTCGTCAATAAAACCGGGAGAGGTATCCTTGTACCGGTTCAGGGCAGACTCAAGGTCACCAAGGAGGGTTTCAAGCTCGGAAAAGGAAGCCACTGCATTTTCAGCGAAGCGTCGCGTGTCAGGCGCAGAAGGTTCATGCAGCTTTGAAAAATCCATAAATATATTTTTTCGGCCTGAAACCAGTACACGGATCTGCGACAGCAGACCGCTAACCATTCCGGCAGCCTCCTGATGGCCGTGTGAAGAATAGCCGGCATCCCTGAGTCTGCGATCAAGCTCTGTCACGATGTCTTCGGTGATTGCCTGAAGCTCCGCTTCCATTCCGCTGCGTTCACTGTCCAGCCGGGCAATTTCCTGTTCACAGGCTGCTGCCCGGGTATCGTTATCGGTGATGCGATTTCCTGCCAGGGCTATATTTTCCTCAAAGGAGGATATGTTCTTTTCAATATCCGCCAAACGTCGGGACAAATCATGAACTGCAGCATCCTGGGCATCAGCATCCTCACGAAGGCTTTCTACACGATTTTCCAGCGCTATTTTGCGGCCTTCAAGCTGGGCCAGTTTTGTTTTGATCTCATTTTGCCGCTCAACAAGCTGGCGGGCAAGCTTGTCTTTTTCGTTTTTTTCGACGGCAAGACCGTAAATCTGTTTTTGATAATCGATCAACCGTTCTTCCATGGCGTTTACCACATCCATGTTTTCTTCAAGGGAAGCGTTTATGGCATCAATTTCAGCCTTTATTGAGTCCCTCTTGCGGCGAATATCTTCTGTATCAGTGTTTTTTCGGTCGCGATCCTGAATAAAGCCCTTCAGACGCAAAAGTTGAATATCAAGCTCATTATTAAAGATGGACTCTCTGAGAGTCCGGTATTTAACTGTTTTTTCGGCCTGAATTTTCAGGCTGTCATAAGCACGCTTGACCTCTCCAAGAATACCCTCAATTTGGCGCATGTTTTCTTCTGTCTTTTCAAGTTTGCGCTCGGCTTCGGCACCCTTGACCTTGAATCGGGTAATTCCTGCGGCTTCTTCAAATAAATACCGTCTTTCTTCAGGCTTGCTGGATAAGATTTGATCGATTTTTCCCTGTTCCATGACAGAGTATGCGGCCTTTCCAACGCCGGTATCCCAAAACAGCTCACGGATATCCTTGAGTTTTACCGGGGTATTATTTATAAAATATTCGCTTTCTCCGGAACGGTATAAGCGGCGTTTGATTGCAATCTCGCTCATATCAAGGTTCAACAAGCCGTTTTCGTTGGCTATCGTCAGGGTGACTTCGGCAACATTCAGGGCCTTGCGGGATTCTGTGCCGTTAAAAATGACGTCTTCCATTTTATCGGCGCGCATGGCCCGGGAAGCCTGCTCACCCAATACCCACTTGACTGCATCTACAACATTACTTTTACCGCATCCATTCGGACCGAGCAGGGCTGTAATGCCTGCAGAAAATTCGATACGGGTACGCTCTGCGAATGATTTGAAGCCGAAGATCTCAAGACTTTTCAGAAACACTGTATTTTGCCCCTTGGAAACATGACTGAAGCAGTATAGGGAACCAGAAAAAACGAATAAAAAGTTCCCTGTACACTGTACCCTACCGAAGCATAACGGGTCAATGGAATTTCTGTATTCAGAATCGGTCATAAAATGCCGTAATACAAAATATGGAAAAAACAGTACTGGTGCTGGAGCCGGATTCCAGCCTTTATAATCAAATCCGGAACAGGCTTGCCCATACAGGTCTGACGGTAAAACGTGCAGAAAATCTGGCATGGATGCATGATTATCTGTACACTCACTCAACTGCTGTTGTACTGGTAAACAGTATGTTCCCGGAACGTCACTGCATCAATGTGGAGCAACACCTGAAACAGGCACAATCCGGTAATTGTATTGTATGTTACCGGCTTGCTGGCAACAAAATGGAAGTGGAAATATTCCGGTGTACTGCAGCTATTACAGATCCGGCAAAACTGGAACGTTGTGAATCTATAATCGCAATCCTGAGAAACAGCACTTTCTCATCCCCGGGGCCGGCCCGGGACACGGGCGTACCAGTTAACTGCAGCGAAAATACAGACCTCCCTGAAGAACTCCACTCCGGTTTGTGTGCAAAACAGAAACGGATTCTGGGTGCGTTGACCGATGCGGGACCGGAAGGCATCTCGACGGGAGAGATAGCAGCTTTGATCTGGCCCATGGATACTGGCTCGCATCGTGACGATATTCAGTCGTATATGTCATTTTTACGCCGTCATTTGAACATAAAGGCAACAGGACGGTATCTGATCATCCGGAACGGGAAACGGTACAGCTTGAAAGATACGGCCGGTTAACCTTGGAAACAAAAAACTCCCGGAACAGGTCCCGGGAGTTTTTATAGCTATCTACAATAAACTATCAAAATGGTGACAAAGGCAATCGGGTTTGTCAGTATCCTGTTAGTGCTCGAAACGTATTATTTACCCAAAACCGAGGAAATGCGCTCAAGAACCTTTTTGCGGTCAAGGGGTTTGACAATATAATTTTTTGCACCAAGTAGAAGTGCCTTTTTTACCAGCTCTTCCTTTCCGAGTGCGCTAATCATGACAACCTTGGCATTTTTATCAAAGGCCATAATCTGCTCAAGGGCTGTGATTCCGTCCATCTTGGGCATGGTTATATCCATGGTTACAAGATCAACATTGGGACACAATTCCTTGTATTTTTCTACGCCTTCCATACCATCACCGGCTGTAGCTACAACATCATAGCCTTCGCTGGTAAGTATCTGGCCGATCTGTTTGGCGACGAAAATTGAATCATCAACAACCAAAACCTTGAATGCACTGCCATCCGCTTTCAACCCTTCGGGGGCACGCTCGTTAATAGCCGGAAAATCTTGTTTGGAAATCATATGCTTACTCCCTCTCTTTTTTTACAGACGGTCACGGACAGCAACATTAATCTCGACCTTTCCCTGACCTGTTTCCAGCGGAACGATCAAGGCCTCTACTTCATGATCGGCAATCTCCATATTTTCTCCAGTAAACAGAGCCGGAGGAGTAAGATCAAACCGAAAACCAAGGTCATGGAGCTTGGTTACAGCCTGTCCGGTTACCATATTCGCAAGTTCAGTAATGGTAGCCTTTGCCAGTTCATCAAACACCTTCAGTTCTTCTCCATTCATTTTGGATGCAATTTTTAGAGCGGTCTGCAGATTCATGTCAAAAATCACACGTCCGCTGACGTCACCAGCCAGGCCGACCAGGGCCGCAACGCCCATAACCGGCATGGAAGTTGACTTGAGATACAATTCCCCCCGCTTGATATCACCGCCGAGCACTTCGGTCAGGATATTGTACGCTGCCTCAACAAATGGATTGATATACTCTACACGCATCCGTTTCTCCTTGTATGTTGTACGCCGAATTATTCTTTGCTGAACGCTATGACTTCACCGTTGACATGCCGCAGCCACCCGCTTTGACGGGGCATAACTTCATTTCGGCCGAGAATCAGCAGACCGTTGTCCTTCAGTTTTTCGCTGAATTCCTCTATCAAGGCTGTCTGTTTGGAGGCCGGCATGTAAGACAATACATCACGACAGACAATAATGTCCATATTTGGTATTGCATTTTGATTGGTACAATCATGATACTCGAAGAGTATCATATCTTTTATTGACTGGTTAAATGACTGTGCACCGCCGGTTCCCTTGACCAGCCAGGGTTTGAAGCGCGGGCTTGCTTCACTGTCATTGACTGACAGCATGGGTGCATTGGATATACTTAACAGATCTGAATCATTCGCAAAAATCCTGATTCGTGCGTTTGGATACCGCTCACGCAGAAGAACGGCAAGACTGTATGCTTCATGCCCTTTTGCGCAGCCGATGTCCCATACATGAATCTGTTTCGCCGGATTGTCAGGCAACAGGGCCAGAAAGTCGGAGCTGTAGCTGTCTGACCAGAAGGTTCCGGTGGAAGGAGAAGCAAAGGTTGAAAGGTACTGACGTGCATCTTCTTCATTCTGAAGCTGCGTTTGTTCATGGGGCCGCTGATCACGCCATTGCCGGTAGCGCTCGGTTACCCAGGCTTCATTGATAACTGTAACCGAGAACCGGGCAAGAGCTCCCAAAGAATCTGCAATAAAGGAAACGTCCAGCTGATCGCTGTTTTTGGCAGTATTTGTACTGAGGGAAGCGGACTTGAGGGTCTGGATCTGAGCAGTATCCTGCTCTACCTCCGATTCCTGGGTCTTTGCACGCGAGGCGAAGATCCTGTTCACATCGAGAAGAATATACAACCGGCCCTGGTTTTCGACTACACCGTGAATATATTTGATGTTTATATCGCCAAAGATCGGATGAGGCGGCTGAATGGTGCTTTTAGAAATTCCCACAACCTTGTCTATTGCATCTACCACTATTCCGAAGGTCTGATCATCAACACTGATAATGATCATATTCTCCAGGGCATCTTTTTCGCGGGGTTTTGTAGGTATGTTGAAAAAGATACGCAGGTCTATAATTGGAATGATATCTCCGCGAAGGTTATACACACCCAGAACAAAGGGTGAAGTATTGGGAACATAGGTAAATCGACCAGCCTTGGCAATCTCCTTTACCTGCATAATATCGATGGCGTAGTCCTTCCCGGCAAGGGAGAAGGTAACCATTTTATAATCGATTACCGCCACGCGTTCGCCGCGTTCAGCCTGTTCATCTGTCCGTAAGTCTGCTGCCTGCATTTCAGTATCTGTCATAACTTCCTCGTCACCATACGGAGGCTTCCCGGCGTTCCCGGGCCTGTAATTCCTGTTTAAGACCAAGCTCCAGAAGCTGGCTAACATCAATAATCAGGGAAACTGAGCCGTCGCCAAGAATGGAAGCGCCGGCAATTCC
>CAZXJV010000092.1:0-10199 GCA_964641135.1 uncultured Treponema sp.
ACCTATAAGAATGTCATCAGGGATGACTCTACCGCAGATAAATTTGTCACTGCCCTGCATGCTTCCGAATCACAGCCCCAGCCTCGTTCTTCTCTTGTTCCTGATGTTGAAGCCAGTCTCAAGAGGAGTTCGGTATTACTCAAACGGATGTTCTCTCCCTCCGCGAACTGATCGCCCAAATTGGCGATATTGAAGCAAATCGTCTACTTTCCGACTTTAGTTGTCCCAAAGATACAGACGTAGAGAACTTCCTCAAAACACAAGCTGTTATTCACGAAAAATCCGATATTAGTCGAACCTATCTCTTTTGGAATGGTGAAACCGCTGATAAACCCGAAGACATACGGTTCTTTGCCTATTTCACCATTACCCAGAAGGTGTTTTCATTCAGCAACACCATTTCAACAGCACAACGGCGAAAACTTGCCGGCCTTTTCTTTCAGGAAGACGAAGTGGTCGGGTATCTGATCGGTCAAATTGGCAAAAATCAATCGATCGCCGATAACCCGGTTCATATGCAAGATATCCTTGCGGTTGTTTCAGACAAAGTGCATATGGTCTTCGAGCAAATTGGCGGCAGGTTCATGTTTCTTGATTGCAAGGCCGCCAACGAAAAGGTCTGCGCGCTGTATAAGTCAAATGGCTTTATTCCCTTTCAGGACATAGTCCTTGACGGGAAGGGTGCATACCATCAAATGGTAAAACTCCTCCACTCCTGAACAAGACCGGCCCAATCGGACCGGTCTTTTCTTTCCTACACCCCGATTAAGGCTACCGTGCCACCCTCGATCTCCTCGCTCCCGTCGGTGTTCTCCAGATGAAGAATCACCGGCCAGCCGAGTTCCTTCCCGGCCACTACGCCGGGGCAGGAGCTTTCAAGGCTGGTTCGGTTAGAAGCGGTCAGGTCGAAGATGCTGGTACTAGGGCTTGCTTCAGTTCCCAGAAGATAGAGCATCGCCGTTTGACTTGCCTCCACCTGGTCGTCGAGGGTAATGGCATCGCCGGTTTGGGCAGTAATCTCGGAAACGAGGGTTTGGCCGCCCGTGTACCGGATCACCACCTGTCTGCCGGTAAGGCCGGCGCCGATTCCCGGAATCGTCAGAACTGCGCCCTTGGCGGCAAGGCTGAACCGGTGGACTGCCTCAGTTTGGAGGACAATCAGGTTTCCTCCAGCGGCTCCGGCTCGAAGCCTGAGAGCAGGAACGGTTACCCGCTGGTCACTTGCCGGAATGATCGGGTAACTAATGCTCACGCCGGCGGCCGCGTTTCGGGAGGGGATCGGGATTACTTTCAGAAGTTGCGCGTTGTATCCCATGCTACGCTCCCGTCTTCAGGGTAACCATGTTGCCCTTGCTCCGGGTCACAAGGAAGCCGTCACGCTTCCTGAACCGGAGAAAGAGTTCTCCGTGTTCGAGCGCCTCGGTCGTCGCGTCGAAACGCTTAATCTCAACGCCCTTCCGGTTTCCATGGATGATCCTCTTGGGGTTCATGAAGATGGCGAAGGCCTGATTTGCAACGATGTCACCCATCTGCGGCAGGATATGGCTTTCCGTGTAGGCATAACCGTCAACCGTGCCGGGCTTTCCGTCCATCGGGCCGCGCCAAATCGGCCTTCCGTTCGCGTCCACGATGCCCGTAACATGGGCAAGGACAGACTCATGAAAGAACCACCGGCAATCCTTTCGCTCTTCGGCGGGCACCAAAAGGACCGCCTCACGGAGATCCTTGTAAGTGAGTGCCGTGGCGGCCGCGCCCCCGATCGTCTTCGTCTTGATGTCACTCGCATTGAAAGCACCCGTGAAGGGAGCCGCGTTCGCGAGGAGGCACTGCCGGTCGAACTCGAGGGCGTAGGTCTCGGTGAACTCGTCGATGAACATCGAGCCAAGGTCGACGAACACGTCTTCCTCGAACTCGTCAAACCACGGAATGAATCCCGCGAGGGTGTAGGCCTTGAGTTCGACGCGGGTCGCGCCCTGGGGCTTCGAGCCGTCGATCTTCTGCCCGTAAGCGGTAAGCCACTTGAGTTCCACACCACCCCGCTCGCGCTGGGGCAGGAAGATACTCGGGCCCGTCATCGGACGGTGCTTCACGAGGTTCATCATCACCGACTGCTTCGCCGCGTCTTGCATGATCGCACTCTCGTAGATCGGGTTAATCAGGTACTGCTCGTTCGTCGCCATGTTGCCCATCGGCTCTCCCAGGGCGGCCTTGTTGTTTGAAAGCTGGAAGCCCTTCTCCGCAGTCCAGTTGAAGTCCCGCGGATTGTTCCAGTTGTCGCTCTTGAGGTTCGGACTACATCGTAGTTCTCCAAGGGTCTGGAGGTTCCCCACCCAGGCCGCGGCGATTGCCTTCCCGAGCTGGTAGCAGAGTTCATTCCTCGAAAGCTCTTTCGGATTCGCGGCCTCGCCTTTCAGGTTGAGCCGCATCTCCTTGAGAGTCCCCTTCAGGGCTTCAAGCTCCGTTGTCGCCTGTCCCTTGAGATCGGCAAGCGCCTTGCCCACGTCGTCGAGAATTCCTTCCTTCTCGGCAAAGTAGTCGGCGGCCGCTTGCTCGGTCGTAAAACCGGTCTTTTCCACACGCTTCATGCCCTTCAGTTTCTCCGTCAGGCCTTGAAGCATCACGTCTCCCATAGTTTCCTCCGTTTCAGGTAATTGTGGTAAGCGGCCAAAAGCCGCACCTAACCGAACGGGCGGTAGGGGCGCCGGTTCTATTGCCAAGAGCCGTAGAGTTTTCGGCATCGCCGGAAACTCCAAGCGAACTCGTTCGCACCGAATCCGTTTGCAACGCGAACGGATTCGCAGGTACGTTACAGATCGAGAACTCGAGTAGTTCCTGTTTTCTAATGATGAGGTCGCAGGTTTCTTCCGGGTTCTTCTTGCGGTCGATAAACTCGATTTCCTTCACGAGCATCCCGACGCTTCCGGCCCGGATAACGCCTGCCTTTACGCGTTCGCCGATTCCCCAGCCGAACTCGTCTATGTCCTTCGCGTTGAACTTTATTTTACCGGAAAGGTTCTCCGTAGCGGACAGGTCTTGTGCCACTCCGATTGCAGGTATACCGTGACAGTGTGCCCAAAGCACCACCGGGTTTTCACGGTAGCGATCAAGCTCCCAGCCCTTCGGGTCAACGCGCTCGTCAAAGCGGTCTGTGTCATAGGTCGAGAATACCCAGGGGATAAGACCGTCAACTTCCTCGGTTGTTTTACCAAGGAAGCCCGCAAGGATAATCTCGACCGGTTCCTTCACCTTTCCGGATTCCGTTGTATTCGCTTTCAGGAAGTCAGTCAGCGTCTTTGCAGTCACCCGTTCGAATTGCCTTACACCCTTAAACCTCAACAGCATAGTCTTTCTCCTCGTAGTGATGCAGGTTGTACTGAAAGCCGATCTTCACCAGCTCAACGAGACTTTGCACTCCCATCTTCCGGAAAGCGTTCTTCCTCGTCGTACACGCCGTGGTTTCCGCCACCGCGAGCTTCCGCGCAATTTCCTTGAGGGTGTATCCCTTCAAGGTCATCACGAGCATCGCGTGTTCTTTTCGGCTCAAGAAGCGATACCCCTTCCCGTCAACGTGTACCCGTTCATCGAGAAGTCGCCGCAGGTCCGGGGGATAGTACCGCCGTCTGTACTGAATCGCGGCAGTCGCGCGTTGAAACTCGGTTCTGCAATTGATATTGGCAAGGATGACATCGACGCCATTCTTTATCAGACGCATTGATATGTAATCAGACAGTTTATGAGGAGAAATGCAGACCACGAAAGCCTCTGGAAATTGGAGCTTCATCCGGTTCAACTGATTATCCATGTTGAAGCCGATTGCCATAATACTGAACACCAGCACATTTACTAACTGTATCGTATCAGCGGTCAACAGTTCGTCCATCGTGTGAAGCACTTCCACTTCTCTCACTCCACATACTTCTTTTACCAGAGGCACAATCATAAACTCTGCCATATTACTACAACCAAACAGAATTACCCTTTTTGATACCATTCGGATCCTCTCTTTAAATAGGTTTTTCAGCGTCGTTCACCGGAACGACAGTTCCCGGTCGATACCAGGTATCTCCCCAAGGCTTCAACGGCTTGCCGCGTTCGGAAAGTACGTCATTGATGGTCTTGAGTCCGGCGGCCATTTCTTCAATGTCGCGCTTTGACTGTTCGTCCTCGCTCTTCTGGAGTTCGGGGATACTCGAAAGGTCGAACGTCCCTCGTTCGGCCAAGCCAAAGCGTCTGAAAAACTGGGATTCCGCTATCATCTCGAAGTTTTTGAGTATGGGGATTAACGTATACTTCCAGAACGCGGCATGTTGGCTTTCCGTGTCGGTGCCTGAGAGGTTTGCTTTTGCGTCCTGTATGTTTGCCACGCGGGGAGGGATGCCGTACTTGGCAAGGATCGTGTATAGGTTCCAGCGTTTGAGATCAAAGAGCTTTAATACGTCGGGCGAAAAGGTGAGCGGTTTGAAATCCGTTCCCTTTCCGATAACCGCGATCTTACGGTTCTTCGCACTCTTCCCGTATTTCCGCTCCCATCTCGCTTCGATGAGGTCGGCTTCCTCTTCCCGGATCAACTGGTCGGTCTTGAGAATCCCCTGCGGAATCGCATTATGTTTAAGAAGGTCGGTATTCGATTTGTTAGCCCATGAATCCTGTTCAAGCTCGTACTTCAAGGAGACGAGCGGCGTCACCCCGCGCCACGGATTCCATGGATTCCATTCCCTGAAATGCACGATCTCGTCCGGAAGAATCGGGACGACGTCTCCGTCGGTCGTATAAAACCAGCGGGTAACGACTCCTTCCTCAACCCGCATCGTCATGCGTCGCGGATTGAGTATGTGGATTTCTTCGGGTATGCCTCCGGTATAGTCGTTTCCGAAATACCAGAAAGCCTCGCCCTCAAGAAACCACCATGCGCCCGTCTCCTTCCACAGATCGTACCGGCTAAGAATCCGGTTGGGCTGATTGAAAAGTGCGTATACCGGGCCTGAACCAATCTTCTTGCCATCCTTTGAAATGGCAAACTCAGTTCTCCCGATATTCCTCATCAAAATGCCTATGGCGATATTTACCCAGGCATGGGTAAGATAGTAGTCTTGCTGACCGGGGAGGTTCATCGCCTCTGCAAAGGGGTCATTGGCATAGAGGCCATCCCCTTCTTGTAAGGCTGTAGAAAAGCCCTCGAGCGCCTTTCGTACCCCCTCAGCAATAGCGGCAATCCTCATCGTTTCCGCGCCACCTTCGAGACGCTTCTTTCGCGGGTTGCCCTTCGGTTCGGGTTACCTCCTCTTGTTGAATTTTTACATTTATTTGATTCCATCCTATCACCTCATGTAAAAAAATCTAGGTAAATCGCTCAGGAACACACGACGCCGTACTGTACCTGACTGAAGATCGCGTACCGCATGGCGTCCATGTAATGGTCATTCACTTTCACTATCTGATTCGCCTCGTCCCGGGCGTAATCCGCTATTTCCTGTAACACCCCGGTACACCGGGAACTCACGAAAAACTGGTCTCGCTCCATCAAGGCACAGATGTAATCGATGCCACTATCGACGGAGTTGTTCGCCTTCACCCCGCCGGTTATCTCCTGAATGCGCTCCCCGCCTGCCGGATCGCAGAAGGTCGGGAACACATTCACAGTTCCGTCTTCGTTTCGGTACCAACCCTGTTCAGTCAGGTCTTCGTTGAAGGTTCTCGTCGGTACGTTGTATGCCCCGTAGTCCGCAATCAGGTACACCGTCTTTCCGATCCAGCCAACCTTCACGTTCGTTATGTTAAGGCCGAAGTCCTGTCCCGCCGTCACAAAGTCAAAGCTCTCGGGCATCTCGTCGGGCGCAAGAATCATATCCTCGCTGAACTTCTCGTAGACCACACCTTCGGCTTTGACCCACAGCCCATCCCGGAATCGCGCCCGCTGTTTTTCCGGCATCGTATCAAGGATGTCCTCGATGTAGTCGGTCGCAAGATTCTCCGCGTTATCCTGAGGGTTAAGGAGCATCGAGGTGTAGAGATCCGGCTTCATGAGCGGAGTATCCGTCCTCGCCTCGATCTTCCTGATGAACACCTTATACGCCCAGTGCATCGGACTTGCCGGATTGCAGTCGTACAGGAACATGTTCCGGCATCCCGGCACGTTCATCGCAAGGCGGCTATACGCCACGTTGACCGCCGCCCATGAAATCTGACTCACCTCGTTGAAGTAAATCGTGTTGTACTCATGGCCAAGAATCTTGTCGACTTGTTCCTTGTCCCCAAGGCCACCGATCCAGATTTCAGAGCCGTTCCACAACTTCACGTAATTGTCATGCACCATGAGCTTGAAGCGCTTCGGCCCAAGGATTTTCTTGAGCCAGGGCATCATCGTCTCGTGCAGGACCGAACTCCGGGCATCCTTCGTGCGGAGCCGGCATATCAGGTGCCGGCTTCCCGCGTATCGCACCGCCCGGTAGATGATGACGATCACGAGGATCGTCGTCTTCCCGCTCCGCGAGCCACCGAAGAGGAGCACATGCTTCGCGCCGCTTTTCAAGAGCGACAGCGCCTTCCGCTGTACCACCGTCGGCTTGAAGACCGCTCCGAAAAGGTCAGGTAGCTCGCTCAAGCTTTATAAGCCCCTGAACCCGTCATCAAATATGATCTCGAGCTGACCGACTCCATCGTCGTCGCCCTTCTTCCCGTCCTTACCGTAAATCGTCCGCTCGATCTCGAAGGCGGTCTTGATAAACTCAAGGGCATTGCCCTGGGTCACCTCGTCCTTCTCCATCGTCTCAAGCTTCTGCTTGCCCTTTTCAAGAAGGAGTCCGGTCGCCTCAAGGTACTTCTTCTCCCGCTCCACGATTTCCCGCTCACGCTCAGCCCGCCGGAGGCCATCGAGGTAGGTGTCATACGCGCCGCACCGCTTTACCCACTCGTACTTCGCTGACCACTTACACCACGCACCGTAGCGTGAGGAGGGAATCCCGTTCAGCACAAGTGCCTTCAGGATTCCCCGCTCCCGTCCGTAATCACGATAGAGACAGAAGGCGTTCCATGCCGCGTTCGTCTCACCGTCCTTTCTTTCCCATTCCTCGGAAATGGATCACCTCCTTCCGGGTTTCGTCTCTTCCGGTTCAAGTTCCAGCGCGCACAAGCTCCGGATAATCCTGATGGCGTTCTCGTACTCGGCCGCCCATTCGGTGTTTCCCGTTTCGCTCGCATGCGCCTTCCGCTTTTCCAGAAACCTCACCGCCCGCTTGATCCCGTCAAGCGATAGATACGGCTTCTTCATCTTCCGCACCACCCCCTTTAACGGCTCCCTCCCGCGCCCTACACACGGGAATAAGCCATTTCCAAGAATTTCACGTACAAGCAAAGAGTATCTCTTAGAGGAAAAAGGAAAATTACCAAAGGTTTTATGACTATCCCTATTAGGGATGAAGTAATTCTATTTTTTCAGAATCGCTACAGCTCAAGCTTTCCCCGCTCAATTTTCTCCCGGGGGAAGGCGGAGTATAAGGCCAGTGACGGAACCCCGCAAGGCCTGCCGACCCTTCGGGTCGGCTTGCAAGCTCACTCCGTCGCTACTCCTTCGGATTCGCTCCTCCGTTCGGCCTTGCGTGAACCCGTCCCTGGCCAAAGAGTTTTTTTCGTCCCCCGGGAGAAAAGTAAAGGGGGCAGTCCGCACTTTTTACTTCAAGGCTTTTACAGCTTTGAAATCTTAATGGGCGAATAGGAGTTCTTATGGCAGATGTAGCGATTTTTCAGGAAGAGCGCGTCGAGACATTCGCGCGCAGGGAAAGCAGGTTTGAGCAAACAGGGTCAAAGGCGATCTACTGTTTGGAATTCGCATCTCTCTTTCCGGCAGTTCGGGAAGAGACGGGAAACATCACGTTTAACGTGTCGGACGTTGCCGCTCACATGGGCATACGAACGCCCGTCTTTCTCTCTGGCGGTTTATACCGGGAAGAAATCTTGAACCGGGTACAGAATCCAATCAAGAACGTTGAAACCTTGTGTCATGCGTTCCTGTATGCCGTCGATTGCGATATGCAAGATCATTGCATGCTCGAATTCTCTGTCCCGGGAAATGGTTCGGCGCCCTACAAGGCCCGCGCCCACCTTCGCGGGTTCAGGGACAAATCAATCCTGATCGAACGTGTCACCGGGTAAAACAAACGGCCAGGGCAAAAGCCCTGGCCGCTATCCCGACGTATTGACGACGACGATCACTTAGTCTCGATACCGCCCGAGATCCGGTTGAAGGTGAGCCGTTCGCTCTTGGTGATCGACACCGGCATCCCCTCATGAATGGTGATCTCGACCCCGAAGGTACCGAACCGCTTTTCTTCGCACTGCTCGCGCACCCACGCGACGAGCTCATCGATGAACGACTCCTTCGAGTACTTCATGAGCGCTGCGTCCTCGACAAGATACCGTTGACCGGCTCCTGACGATACCGGTCAAGCCAGGTCAACAACTCCGACCGCTTGAACAGCGTCCGCGACCCGAGCTTGATGCACGGGATTTTCTTCTTGCACACATAGTGATAGAGCGTTGACGTCCCGCACTTCAAGAACCGCGCCGCGCCCTCGATATCAAGGACGTCATCCGATACGTCCACTACCTCACGATTGACATTATCCGTCACTCTCTCCCTGTCCTCCTTGGGTTTGCGCTTGTTTGTACCGTTTCACTTTAGAGGCGAACAACACAACCAAACGCACCCATTGATTACCGGGAGACGACCAACGAACCGAACTAATTCTAAATCACCCACCCAAGGCGCCCGAGAACGCATCACCGACCGCCCGCTCTATCACAGCGAGATCCGCTTCAGTCTTGTGATCGGCATAGTAGGCAGTCATCGCAGCGGTCATGTGCCCAAGCGCCAACTGCGCCTGACGCTGATCCACGCGGTCCGCGATAACCTTCGCATAATAATGACGCCAGGAATGAAAGACAATATTCCGTTCCTTCCGCTCCGTCTCGCTCACCCCTGCGCGCGCGAGCGCGTCCTTGAACCCCTCGACCAACACATTCTCGACGACTGGCTTTTCAGGTAACGTCCCGTAAAAGATAAACCGCTCCTTGTCCCAGCCGAAGGGGTTCTCCGTCGCGAGCTTTGCAAGAGCGCTCTTCACCGACGGAAGCAAGGGCACTTCCCGAGCCTTCCCGTTCTTTGGCGTCTTCAAACCATCGAGGGCGCTCCAGGAATGACGCACATACAAACGATTCTCCGCAACGTCGCACATCCTGAGCGCAAGGACCTCGCCCATGCGAAGCCCGCAGGTCATCGCAACGAGACTGCCGACCCGAGCGCGTTCATCGGCCCACTGAACCTGGAAGAGCTTCTTCGCCTCGGCCTCCGTCAAAATATCCCGCTCCTTCGTATCCTTTCCATACCGCGTCAGACCGAGACACGGATCCTCGGCGAGCTTCTTGTTCGCCACTGCCCACTTAAAGGCCGTCTTCCCCGCGATCATGATATGATTGAGTGTCCCGGTTGAAAGACCCTTATCCGCGAGCGACTTCTCGAAGGCCTTGAGATCAACCGTCGTCACATCTTCAAGATACGCATCATCCCCGAAGAACTCCTTCCAGTACGAGATACGGTTCTTCGAATCGTAACAATGGCGCTTCCCGATTTTCTGTTTGTGAATGAGCTTGTCCTGGACATAGGGACTCGTTTCATACGTCCAGAAGTTTTCGAGGAAGGATACAAGATGCGTTTTCACGTTCTCTGACGTTTGCGGTTTTGCTTGAGCGGTCGCAGTGACCGCGATCCCCTGCGCTTTAAAGGCATCTGCTATGCGCTCAAGCTCGGCAGGGCCGAGCTTTCCCTCAGCGAGTAAGGACATGAAGGATTGAACAGTCGCCACCTGCTCGACAGGCTTGCGCCCTTCACGAGTCGGCAATCCCGATTGAAGCCAATTACAGGCAACTTTCATTGCATCGGTGTAATTTCGCTGTCTTGTGGAGAGAGCGGTGAATCGCTCATGCGTTTTTTCGTTCGAAAACTGCACGTAATAGATGCCACGCTTTGACTTGTACAAGTAAAAAGGGCGCATGTAAAACCTCACTGCGCAAGGGCTGTTCAGCGTTTGCTGAAAGTCTTGCTGAAAGTGCTTAGGTTTACATACGCCCTTCTTTGAAGGGAAGCATGTTTTTCCTTACAACGTAAGGAAATCTTTTTGGGCCCACCTGGACTTGAACCAGGGACC
>CAZXJV010000093.1:0-10170 GCA_964641135.1 uncultured Treponema sp.
CGGTGTCTTGAAGCCGGTATCGCTTCGTGCCGGGCGGGGAACCGTATATCGGCGATATCTCGGGCTGTGTATGATCTTGCGACCTCTGCAGGTTTTGGTGTTGTCTATGAATACTGCGGGCATGGGGTTGGTCTGGGGGTTCATGAAGATCCGCAGATTCCGAATGTACCCGAGCGTGGTCCCAATCCCCGTATAGTACCGGGTATGGTACTTGCAATAGAACCCATGATCAACATGGGTACCGGAGCAGTCGATCTTCTTGATGACCGCTGGACAGTGGTTACCTCGGACGGCAAAAAATCCTGCCACATGGAACACACGGTTGCAGTCTTTGCCGATCATACCGAGGTGCTTACAGTGCTTGCGGATACTGAACTGGACTGATCCGTTCAGGTTTTTGCCTGGTGAGCACTGACAACAGCATGTTACATCGTACAATCAACCTGTACCTGTAACCAGATACCGTTTTTTAGTATTATCTTTGCAGATAGAGCGACTGGAATCCCATACGAATGACACAAAAATGGAATTCCTCAACGGAGGTTGATCATGAAATTTCTGACAAAAAAAAGCGCCGGCGTTCTGGCTGTCGCAGCTGCAGCGGTACTGACTTTTACACTTGTAGTTTTCTTTTGTACAGCCAGTCCCGGTTCCGCCCAGACTGCATGGGCGGACACAGGGGCGGTTTCAAGCCCGTTGCCTGCAGATTCTGTAGCCTTTCTTGAAGGAATGCAAAAGGCTTTCAGGGATATATCCGCCCAGGTTCTTCCCAGTGTAGTTACCCTGGACGTAATTGAAACACGCCGTGTTTCGACTAACCGAATGGAAGGCTTCCCCTGGTTTTTCTTCCGTAATCCGGAGAATGACAGCGAACGGCAGAATGAAGAACGCGAATATCAGACAGAGGGTCTTGGTTCAGGCGTAATCGTTCGAAAAACGGGAAAAACCTATTATGTATTGACCAACCAGCACGTCGTAGGTTCTGCAAAAGAGATATCTGTAAAACTTCATGACGAGCGCCGCTTTACCGGTACTTTGGTGGGGGCTGACGAGCGAAAAGATATTGCCCTTGTTTCATTTGAATCTGATGATGCCTCCATTCCTGTAGCCCGTCTTGGCAATTCAGACGGCATGCAGACAGGGGATATCGTTTTTGCTGTTGGTGCCCCCCTTGGCTATATGTCATCTGTCACACAGGGAATTGTAAGCGCTGTTGGACGTTCGGGCGGACCGGGCGGAAACATCAACGATTTTATTCAGACCGATGCTGCCATCAATCGCGGTAATTCAGGTGGTCCCTTGATCAACATCTATGGTGAGGTAATCGGCATCAATACCTGGATCGCATCATCGACCGGTGGTTCTCAGGGATTGGGTTTTTCCATTCCTGTAAACAATGTCCGCAGGGCCATTGACGAGTTTATTACAGGCGGACGAATACGCTATGGCTGGCTCGGTGTTTCGCTTATGGAACCGTCGCGTGAAATCCGCACCGAGCTATCTTTGGGTGAACGGCGCGGTGCGCTTGCAAGCCAGGTATTCCTCGGTTCACCTGCAGATAAGGCGGGAATACAGCCGGGTGACTTTGTTATTGCCCTTAACCAGCGCGATGTTCGAGCAGTCGATCAGCTGGTTCGCGAGGTCGGCGAGCTGCCGGCGGGCTCCACAGCTGTTTTCAGGATTCTGCGCGGTGACCGGACGATTGATCTGACTGCACGAATAGAAGAGCGCTCTGAAACTGTTGTTGCAGATTCAAGCAAACTGTGGCCCGGATTTATTCCCATGCCCTTGACTGATAACATACGAACCCAGCTGAAGCTGGAAGCAGGTCAGAAAGGGATTGTAGTGACCAATGTTCAGGGTAAAAGCGCTGCGGGTGTTATGGGGCTTAAATCAGGCGATGTTATTACAAAAGTAAATGACCGTGAAGTAGCGACTCTGTCCGATTTCTATGTCCGGCTGGCAGATCGCAGTCTGAACGAAACCTGGTTTGATGTAATTCGCGAGGGTCAGCCGCTTTCTACAATGAGGTACAAGCGCTGAGTTTGAATACGGTTCTTGTGTTTTCCCGCCGGAACAGGTACAGTGTGTACAGGAGAATGATGCAACAATGAACAAGGAATTCCTGAATTATGAAACAGTACGCAACAACGCCCTTAAAATGGCCTGGCGTATTCATCAGGACGGTTTTGAACCTGATGTTATTTATGTTTCCCTGAGAGGTGGAGCATACCTGGCAAATGTTATCAGTGAATTTTTCAAGATAGTCCGCCGCGATGCCCACCCGGTACTTTTTGCAGCTGTTGTTGCCCGTTCCTATTCCGATATTCGTCAGCGGGACCGTGTTATGGTGGACGGCTGGACCTATTCCCCGGAACACCTTCGTCATGGCGACCGTATTCTGCTGGTTGACGATATTTTTGACAGCGGCAAGACAATAAATCATCTTGTAGAGATTTTGCTGGAGAAGGGTATTCCGCGAAAGGATATCAAGGTCGCTGTCCACGACTACAAGTACTTTACCTATTACGAAGAACAGCTTCCCATTCAGCCGGATTACTGGTGCCGCAAGCATGAGATTACCGCTCCGGACAAGGATTGCTGGATTCATTACATGAGTCATGAACTGATCGGCTTGTCGGAAGAAGAACTGGAACAGCATTATTATAAGGCAGATCCGGAGCTCAGAGCCGTTCTGTCCCGGCTCAATAAAAAAGGCGAATGAGTCAGTTTATTGCAGGTTTTGATGAGGCAGGCCGGGGTCCCCTGGCCGGTCCTGTCTGCGCAGCTGTGGTTGTGTATCCGGACGGATTTTCTGCCGGCTATCTGAACGATTCAAAAAAAATGACCGAAAAGCGGCGTCTTGCAGCTGTTCCCCGGATATACCGTACTGCAGTTGCCTGGGGTATAGGCTGGGCAAGTGCTGCAGAGATTGATGAAATAAATATTTTACAGGCTTCCCTTTTGGCAATGAAACGGGCCTGGGACTGTGCGGTTCAAAAAGGTCACTTTTTTGAACCAGGGTGTGTGAAAGGTATTGTTGACGGGCTTTTTGTTCCGGATGTACCTCTTCCGTGTACGGCGGTTCCTCGTGCCGACAGCGAGATAGAAGCGGTGATGGCAGCATCCATTCTGGCAAAAACTGCCCGCGACAGGATGATGATCCGTTACAGCTGGCTATACCCCGAATATGGTTACGAAAAACATAAAGGGTATCCGACAGCACTTCATCGCGAGGCATTAAAACAAAACGGACCTTCGCCCCTGCAGCGCATCAGTTTTACGCTCAAGGAGAAGGCCGTTTCATTGAAAGACTGATGAACGAAGCCTGCTGTTCCGGCTCTCAGTCAGTTTTTTTGCGGGGGATTACCTTTACCCGGCGCGGTTTTGAATCTCCTGCCGGTTTTCCTCCCGGGCGTGCAGCGTGTGCTGCCGGGTCTTTCCCGGCAGTTCTTGAAGCCGGTTCTGTTGAAGTGCGCGGTCCTTTTTTTCGGGCTGCAATAGCTTTTTCTGCTGCAACCTTTAATTTGGACTTGCGATTCTTTTCTATGAACTGTAAAGTGCCTTCAAGCCCCTGCAGAAATTTCTGCATGTCATCTTCGAATATGACGATTGCGTGGCGGTCAAAGCCGCTTCCGTCCGTGCTTTTGCTTTCAACTACCTGAAGAAAAACATCGCCTGTGCGGTTTTCTTTGACATTGAAAAAATAGGTGCGGTTTTCCACCGTAATCTGGGTGGTAAAAAGTTCACCTCGTAATCCCATCTGCGTTCCATCCTTTATAACAGCGCTGAATGTACTATATTTCCCGGTCTGCCTCAAGTACCAGTTCCGTTTGCCATTCAAGAAGGTATCGTTCCATTTCGGGGTCTGATCCTGCGGTATCCGCAAGAATACGGAACACCGGTTCCGTGCCTGAGCCCCGCATCCACAGAAAGGCTGTTTCTGTATTATTGCCTGTCCTGAAAATAATTTTTAGACCTCCGGTACCGCTGCTTGCAAAGTTCTGAAGATTCGGGGTTTCAACAGTGCCCTGATAGCCCCGTGCTTCCCAGGAGGTAATGCCAAAGCGCCTGGCCAGTTCAGCTTTGCGATCAAGCCATCGGGCTGAAAAAATTGTTTGATAGCGCTGCTTGAGAATGCGGTGATCTGCTGTTGATATTCGCAGTATTGCACAGGGTTCGTAGACCGGTGTGGTTATAAACGGCGGAAGTGAATCAAGAATCGCCTTAAAGCCCCCCCGGCGAAGTCCATCGGTTCCGGAAATTGTTTCCCAGATACCAAGAGGTGATAGTTCCGTTCCGGCCGGCGGCAGCATCAACCGTAAAAGCGCGCAAACAGTATTTAAAGGATCACGGACTGCTGCGGGATGTGTTATTGTGCCGCCGTTCGAACCCTCTCCAAGAATCCGGACTGTATAGCCTTGTTCACGTTTTTGTCTGGCCAATTCTACAACCCGCGCCTCACCGACTTCTGCACGAAAAACTTTTGCCCCGAGCATACCGGCAAGACGGTCTATTCTCATGGATGTAGGATCATTAACAACAACAGCAGCCGGCGGTTCCAGCAGTCCATCGGTGTTCCGTTTGAGCTGTCCTGAGGCTGTCAAGATGGCAAGCTCTGCAAGTACCGAAAGCGCAAAAACTTCCTGAGCTTCGGGTATCATGGATTTCCCTGTCTTGTAATCCATGCAGACAATGTTTCCCCTGTCTCCATCACAGTCAGGTACATATCCCAGAAGAACCCTTCCCCTGTGATTGTTTTCCGCAGGCCAGGTGCGGTCAAGGGTTTCAACAAGCTCCGCACAGGGTAAAAGGCTTGAGCCTTCAGGTACTATTCTGTGAGCTATCTGTCCGGGTTTATTATTGATAGTAAAAAAATCGAGACCCAATGATTCAAAGAAAGCCTGGTCGATGGAACAGGCACGTGCGCTCCCGTTAAAATCAGCGGCAACAGCAAGCGGTTCTCCGGCAATGCGCAGGGCGGCAATTGATTGGCGTATCGTATCAATACAGCGTTGCTGCACGGCAGGGTCTGTACTTCCTGAAAGCACAAACAGAGAAAAATCTGCATAGGCATCAAGGGCCTGTTGTTTAACCGTTTCTGTCTGGGCATAACACTGTGAAAGCCGGTTAATATCGCACGCGTCTATAGCCGCACAGGCTTTGTCTCCGGCGTCCGGTTCAGCACACCGCGAGCGAAGCTGTTCTGCAAGAATATCCGCCTCGGCCGGATTGAGCACCCCGCCTGTGTTCAACCCGAATTTGATGCCATTATGTCCCACCGGATTATGACTTGCAGAAATATATACAAAACTGTCGTGATTCCGGGCACAGGCCATAATTTCCGGTGCAGCCATTATTCCGCCGAATAATACCCGGCAACCGGCTCCGGTAAGCACACGGCAAAAAATATCTGCGATTAAAGGTCCTGTCGGGCGGCTGTCCATTCCAACAACAATAACCGGTTCCCGTTCAGATATTCTGGATACGCAAAAATCTGCAAAACAGTGTGCCATCAGGGCGCACAAGGCAAGATCGGCCGGGCTTACGGCCGGAGTTTTATCTTCTTCATCACCGGAACGGGCAAAAATCTTGCGCCATCCAGAAGCAGAAAGGACACAAGAAGCAAGAGCGGACCGTATTGCTCCGGTATCAGGAACGTGATTTGAATCCGGCAACTGGCTGTTGTCGGTCAGTCCGCAGGTATCACGGAGAGGGTGGTGTGCCGGGTTTGCCGGGGCAGCCGTGGAAAAAGAAGGCGGTAGAGGAATTTTCATGAACCCGAGTATAGCATGGCCGTAAAACCCTTGCAAACTGATCCTGTTAGTTGCCGTCATTCCGGACGGAAAAAAATAGAATACCCATTGGCGGAATAAGGATAAACCAGTATATTTGTGTAACCAACAGGGAGTTTTATGGAAAGGGTGTATCTGGATTTTAACGCGACAACCCCGCTCAACAGTGAGGTTAAGTCGGTACTTATAGACGAACTGAACCGTTTTGCAAACGGTTCCAGTATGCATGAAGACGGACGACGTATAGCTGCTTCCATGGAGGAAGCCCGTTCACGTGTTGCGGCGCTCATAGGGGCAGACCCCCGCGAGGTTATATTTACATCGGGTGGGTCGGAATCAAATAATACTGTTTTTCATACTATGACCTCAGATGCCCTGCGGCGTACAGAAAAGGCACAGACACGGTTTGCAGGGCGTTCGGCATTGTTTGTCTCTGCTGTAGAACATCCCTGCGTTCTGGAGTCGGCCCGATATGCGGCTTCCTTTTCGGGATTGAATTTGACAGAGCTGCCTGTCTCCCCGGACGGAATTGTGACGCCTGAATCGCTTGAAAAAGCCCTAACACAATCCGCTGCCAAACCTCTTCTTGTTTCCATAATGATGGCAAATAACGAAATTGGCACTATTCAGGACATCAAGGCCCTTGCTGCAGTTGCCCATGCTTACGGGGCCCTGTTTCATACTGATGCTGTGCAGGCTTGCGGAAAAATACCGGTGGATGTTCGTGATCTTGATGTTGATTACCTGACTGTATCTGCTCATAAAATATACGGACCCAAGGGAGTTGGAGCCCTGTATATTCGAACAGGAGCACCTTTTGATTCATTGATCAAAGGCGGTCATCAGGAGCACGGGCTTCGTGCGGGTACATATAATTCACCGTCCATTATAGCCTTCGGAAAAGCCGCCTCTGTAGTTGCTTCGGAACTGGAGGAATACAGAACCCGTACCGGTGAATTGCGGAAACTCCTTAAAGACGGCCTTATTGCCAGTGTTCCGGATATTCATATCAACGGTCATCCGGAGCATGTGCTTCCGAATACACTGAATGTTTCGTTTCCGGGCGCAGAAGGTGAAGCCATATTGCTGATGCTGGATCTTGCAGGAATTTCAATTTCAACCGGTTCGGCCTGCGCCTCAGGCAGTCTTGAACCCTCGCATGTACTTATGGCGACCGGGGTAGGGCCTGAATTGGCTCATGGTTCCATCCGGTTCAGTATCGGATCAACAACAACAGCAAAAGAAATTGAATATGTACTTTCGACCGTACCGCCGATCATTGAACGGCTGCGCGGTTTTTCAACTGTGAACAGCAAGGAGTAACCGATGGATTGGCTGTATTCAGAAGTGGTGAAGGATCATTTTATGAATCCCCGTAACGTTCTGTCCGAGGCAGAGGAAAGCTGGCCATGCGATGGACGCGGTATGGTAGGAAATATTAAATGCGGTGATCAGATGCTTATACTGTTGCGAATTAAAGACGACCGTATAGAAGACTGTCGCTGGAAAACCTACGGATGTGCAAGTGCTATAGCATCTACTTCCATTCTTTCAGAAGCGATCAAAGGGATGGATATACAGGAAGCCTATACACTGAAACCTCAGGATATTGTTGCCAAGCTGGGCGGTCTGCCTGCCAACAAGGTCCATTGTTCTGTTCTGGGTGACAAGGCTTTGCGGGCAGCGATTGATGATTATCTTGCACGTCAGGGACGTTCTTCATTGGCGGGAAGCGAGGCTGTAGAGGTTATCTGTACCTGTTTGAACGTAACTGATCGGGATATTGAGGACGCATGGAAGGCCGGTGACCGTACCTGGGAAGATTTACAGGCCCGCACAAAAATTGGAACTGCCTGTGGCGGCTGTAAGGAAAAAACACTGGAATTGCTGCATCAACTTGAACATCTGTACGGGGAAGAATAACATCTTATTCAATAATCAGAGGGAAGCTCTGGCTGCGTTCGTTACCGGTAAGATCCCGGCAATAAATTGCAATATCGGCCCGTCCTCGTACTAATGAAACTGTTCCCAGATATATCCTGGCAGGATCGCGGTACAAGGTTTCTGATGAAACCGCTTCGCTTGAGATAACAAGACGGCCGTTTTCTGTGCGCAGAGTTTCGTATGGAATGGTTGATTGTTCCGTTCCGTTTATTGTGGTTGTTATTCTGAACGGTGCGAATTCACCTGTTATACCGTCAATTGTATCGCTGATATCTGCATACAGGGCCCATCGGCCCTGACGAAGTGTGCGAACAGAAGAAAGGGCAATGCTTTGTCCGTTTGACGAGACAGCAACAACGTTGCGGATCTGGGGCTGCCGGGTATCCCTGAATGCAGGCAGAAGCAGCAGGGGATTCAGAAGGGTGCCCCGCTGTCTGTCCATTACCTGAAACAACAGACTTCCTGTCCGTGCCCAGCCGCTTGCGCCTCCCTGACCAATAAGCGCCCGCGCTTCAATACCGCCCTGTTCTACCAGCAGGGAATCCTGCTTCAGATTTCCGTAAATTGTCATCAGACCGTCTTCATGTACCAGAATAACCGCCTCTCCCAGTGTACCGGGAAATCCGCCATTGAAGCCGCCCGGCGACAGGGTTAGCAACATCCGACCGTGGCCGGCTGCCCTGACAGTTTCGGCGTCCTGCAGAACAAGAGAGCTTTCAAAAACACCGGCTGACCGTTGGCCAAACAGACGCTCCGGCCTGAATACTCCGGTTGGCCATTCAAGGGCAACAGATGCCCCGGCAGCGAGGATCAGTACAAGAACAGCAAGGACAGCTCTGAGTTTCATTTAAGCCCCCGGATATCTATGCGTGACAAATGGGTATCGGTTCCGAGATACACGGCTGAGCCTCGCTGGATGAGAAACGCGTCGCGTGCCGTAAAGCGTGCTGTAGCCAGTGTATTGTTCGGACGTTCTATAGCCATCAATGTACAGTCAGTTCCTTTTTTTCCGAGTACAAGAAAAAGACCGTCTGCCGGAGATGTACCTGCAGAAACTATTGCACCGTCGTAGGGTATGAATGAGGATATGTAGCGTTGGCTGTCAACTATACCAAGACCGCCTGAGTGTTCAAAAAAGATGTACCGTCCGTCTGCTTCAAAATCGACAAAAGCCTGCCGGTGCAGATTTCCTTCAAGCCAGATATGGTGCTGAACCTTATAGTGGCTGCCAGTGTATTGCATGATGAGAAATCGTTGTTTGTCTATGCCGCTGACACAGGCAATGGTGTTACCGTCGCCAGATACCGCAAGCCCGAGGATAACCTGCAAATCGCTGCCCCCTGGATAAAAATGCATGCGTTCAACTCCGGTGCTGTCAAGACAAACGAGGCGGCCGTCAGCATACCCGATTACTGTACCGCCCGGTGATGAATCGAAGGCGGTAATGGGTGCTGTATGTTCATAAGTCCACAGGGCAGTGCCATCGGAACCGATGCGGCTGACACCGTTTCCTCCGGGCAGAAACAGATATACACGGTCTTCATCAATATGGGGAAAACCTGATCCTGTGATTGTAAAAGCCGGTGATCCGTCCAGGGAAAAAACCGGTATGTCGGATGCAGTCTGATTGTAGACGGCATAAAAATGATTGGAAATGGCGGCCCTGAAATCCATAGTTTCTGAAAGCCCGAGGTGCCCGTCGGGGGTAAACCAGCCGTAGCGGGAGCCCAGAATGAAAGCTTCTGCCTCTTCTGCGGGGGGAATCGGTGCGGTTGATGAGTGTTCTGAAATATTGATGGTCCACAATGGCTGAAAATGTAACTCGGCAGCAACAGGACGGGCAGCTACAAGCATGTACACTATCAGGAACAGAAGCAGCGCGGGTACCAGATACGCAAGTTTTCCTTTGAGGTTCATGGAAGACAATGGTATAATAGCTGGTGTGTCATGTCAATCAAAATGACTTGAAGCCATGACTGAAAAGGGTTTTGACTTATTTTTTATACGGATCCGGAGGTGCGTTGTGTCGATTGATACCCGTTATACTGAACTATACGAGCAGGCAGCCGAAGCTGCAAAGCGGGCCTATGCGCCGTATTCCCGGTTCAGGGTCGGAGCTGCCTTATTGCTGGCAGACGGTTCTGTTGTAACCGGCGTTAATGTAGAAAACCGTTCGTATGGTTTGACAAATTGTGCCGAGCGTAGCGCTGTATACGCTGCAGTTTCTTCCGGCAGGCGGGAGTTTACGGCTATTGCTGTCGCAACCCCGGATGCCGATTATCCGGTCAGCCCCTGCGGTGCTTGCAGACAGGTCCTGAGCGAGTTTTTTTCTCCGGATGCCGTTGTGGTATTCGGTCCCGATGCATCAAAACTTGTTCAGTCTTCTGTCGGTCAATTATTCCCGTTTGATGCGCTTCATGAGCTTGCCGGT
>CAZXJV010000094.1:0-4423 GCA_964641135.1 uncultured Treponema sp.
GCTGTTACCGTACTGGAAGCTCGGCGCGGAGAAAGACTTGTGCGCCGGCTGGAAGCAGGCAAGGCAGCACCCTCCTGGGCACAGACCTACGCCCGGATTGACGGCAAGGCTCCGGTCTATCTGGTATCAGGCTCCCTCGGTTCCACCCTTAATGTAAGCGCCTCTGATCTCAGGGATCGACAGCTGTGGAGGCTTGAAGCCACTGATCTTGCCGCCCTTGAAGCAACCGGTACTGATCCCGGCCAGACCTATCGCCTTGAGCGTTCAACTGACAGCTGGAAAATGCTGACACCGGAAGGCGGGGTTCACACTGCAGATCCGGCCGCCCTTGCTTCACGGATCAGCGCAGTATTGAATCTGCGCGCAGAAAGCTTCGCAGAAGATATACAGCTCCCGATAGAAAACCAGCTTGCTTCTTTTACAATCCGTGCATCCGGTACCGGCTACCGCCTTTTTATCCATGAGCGTGATCCCGAAAAAGGCTATCTGTGCACTGCTTCTGCCTGGCCCTGGGCCTTCTATCTGCGCGAAGCCTCTGTTACACCGCTGCTTGCCGGCTACAAGGGGCTCATATCGCAATAACAGTGTGCGGGGATTTCCCCGCGCACTGAATTGATTATCCTGATGCTCTGTGCACGTTTCAGATCCTGCGGGTACAGGACCTGCTCGGCCAGTACCCCGCGTGAAAGAAGATCGGTACGGAGCACTCCGGGCAGCAGTCCCGAGTCAAGCGGAGGGGTATACAGCTTTCCGTCAAGTTCAAGCACCAGATTTGCCCTGCAGGTTTCAGTAAGCTCGCCGCGCTCATTCCACAAGATTGCGTCTGAAGCCCCGGGATACAGCGCACGGGCAGCTTCAAGGGCACGATCAAAGATACTCCGGCGGCTGGTCTTGTGCCGCAAAAACGGATCGCCAGAGTGTACCCGAAAAGGGGCAAGCGCCAGACGGTATGGAGAGGGAAGCGGGGGCGGCGGGGCGGCCTCGCAGCTTATCCTGCCGTCCCGCGCCGCCAGCAAGCGCACCTTCCAGCTTCCCTCGGGGTAACGCAGGGCCAGTTCTGCCATTTCACGCTCAAGGATTTCTTCATCAAGGGGATGAGCAAAATAACGGCAGGAGTCAATAAGTCTTTTTTTGTGCGCTTCTGCATACAAAAACCGGCCGTCTTCCAGCAAGAGGCTGTCAAATACATAAAAGGGCTCTTCCGGTTCTACAACCTGTGTTTTTAAAAGACATTCGCTGTATTCGCTTTCCGGATCAGAATCCCACACAATCCCCGAGCCGGCACCGTAGACAGCCTGGTGCCTGTTGCGGTCAACTACAGCCGTGCGAATCGCCACATTAAAAACCATCCTGCCTGTAGCTCCGTCAATCCGGCCTATCGAGCCGGTATACAGGCCGCGGGGCGAACCTTCCAGCCGGTTGATGATACGCATACTTGAAAGTTTCGGGGCGCCGGTGATTGACGCACAGGGAAACAGGGCCCGGAATACTTCTGAAGTTCCTTGTGTTCCCAGCCGGGCCTTGACCGTACTGGTCATCTGGATGACAGTCGGGAACAATTCTGTAGCAAACAATTCAGGAACAGTCACAGAGCCGGGCTCGGCAATGCGCCCTGCGTCGTTGCGAATCATGTCGCAGATCATCAGGTTTTCGGCACGGTTTTTTTGATCGTTCGAAAGCTCCCGCGCTATCTGTGCATCTTTTTCAGGATCACCTGTCGGCCGTGCGGTTCCCTTCATCGGCTTCAGGGTCAATTCCGAATCGTTCAGGGTAAAAAACAGTTCAGGCGACAGGGACAGCACAGCCCGATCCTCCCATTCAAGATACGCAAGATAACTGCCCGGCCTTTTACCGCACAGAGCGCGAAACCAGGCATAGGGAGACCCAGAAAAATCCGCGTATTGCCGCCAGGTAAAGTTGATCTGGTAGCTCATGCCGCGCGCGAGCTCTTCCTTGATTTCCAGGATGGCTGAACGGTAGTCCGGGAACTCCGGTTGCCCGCGCCATGATGAAAGGGCCCAGAGTTCCGGCGGATACCCGTGAAGGGAAGTCCGGTCCGACTCCCAATCAGCCTCAGCCGGCAAATCGGTACACCCGGTGCAGGAATCATAGAGGGCAAACCGCAGCAGGGGCAACGAGATTCCAGCCGGGCCCTTGTGAGACGGATACAGGGGATCGAAGGCCGGGGAAGCTTCATAGCTTATAAAGCCGACCGCGGACCAGTTGTATTGTTCACGCAGCCGTATGACCTCCGAAAGAAGTGGGGCGACCCGTTCAATCCGGTCTGTTTCGAGAATGGTTTTGGGGTTCTCATGGCGCAGCCATACGCCACGCTCAGCGTCATAAATCAAACATCGCATTGAAGTACCACTATATATGGGCAAGGGAAAAAAGAAAATAGGTTGACACAGCGCAGATTCTTGTAAGGTAACTATAACTGCTACCGATAATGTTGGTAAGTGGAAAGGAGATCTCCATATGGTACGAGGATGGTATACGGCGGCGAGCGGCATGAATGCCCAGCAGCACAGACTGGACGCGATTTCTAACAATCTCGCCAATGTCGATACGACCAGTTACAAGCGCGATGTTGCGGTGAGCAAAAACTTTCCGGAGTTGCTGCTTCGCCGTATGGAGGATGACGGCGTGTATAAAAACCCCTTCGGCTCCGCCGATGCGGCGCCCATAATCGGCAAACTCGGTCTCGGTGTGGAGATGAATGAACTGTTTACAAACTTTGAACAGGGTTCGTTCAAGCAGACCTCAAGCTTTTCTGATCTGGCTCTTGAGGGTCAGGGCTTTTTTACGGTAGATACCCCTGCGGGTGAGCGCTATACCCGTAACGGTAATTTTATCGTAGGTGTGGAAGGCTATCTTGAAACCAAGGAAGGCTTTCCGGTTCTTGGCGAAAACGGCAAGATTTTTTTACAGGACACTCTGTACACTGTTAACAAACTCGGCGAGATCTATGTACGTCCTATTGATAATTCTGACGCCGATCCGGTTCTGCTGGACCGGCTGATGCTGGTTAACTTTGAAAACGACCGCTATATCACCAAGCAGGGTTCAAGCCTGTACAAGGATACACCGATTTCCGGTCCAGCCTTTATCGCTGAAGGCCGTCAGAGGCCTGTCGTCAGCCAGGGCTTCATCGAAACCAGCAATGTAAATGTTGTTAATGAAATGGTTCAGATGATCGAAGTAAACCGTGCCTATGAAGCAAACCAGAAAACGGTGCAGGCGCATGATACCATGACAAACAAGCTGTGGGCTGAAGTAGTCCGCGTTAAATAACAAGCGTACGCAAAAGAAAGGGAGTACCTGAATGGTCAGAAGTTTATGGACAGCAGCGACCGGAATGAACGGTCAACAGGCCAACATTGATACGATCGCAAATAATCTTTCAAACGTGAACACCACCGGTTTCAAAAAGCAGCGTGTGGAGTTTGAAGATCTGTTGTACCAGACAGTGCGCACAGCCGGCACTCCCGCCACCGAGGATACCCTTACTCCTGTAGGAGTTCAGATGGGTCACGGTGTAAAGGTTGCAAGCACCCTGCGCATGTTTGATCAGGGCTCACTGCAGAATACCGGCAACATAAGCGATATCGCCGTTCAGGGCGAGGGCTTTTTCCGCGTGCTTCAGTACGACGGTTCCTACGCCTATACCCGTGACGGTTCTTTCAAGATTGATGCCGAGCGTCAGCTGGTAACCAGCAACGGTTTGAAGGTGCTTCCCGAGATTACCTTCCCCGAAGGCTACCGCCAGGACACCATCTCCATCAGCCAGGACGGCCTCGTTACCGTGCGTGTAGCCGATCTTGACGATCCGGTGGAAGTCGGAATGATAGAGCTGTACCGCTTTCAAAACCCCGCAGGTTTAAGCAGCGTCGGCGAAAACCTGTACCGGCAGACACCGGCATCAGGAGGCTCAATTGCCGGCCGCCCCGGCTTTGAAGGCTTTGGAAAGGCCATTCATAAATTTCTTGAAATGAGCAACGTTTCAACCGTTGCCGAAATGGTAAACATGATTGTTGCCCAGCGTGCCTACGAGTTTAATTCAAAGGCAATCCAGACCAGCGACAATATGCTCGGCACTGCAGCCAGCTTGAAGCGGTAATCAGGGAGTAAAGTGAAATGACGATAGCAGGATCACTGGGAGCAGCTTTAGGTACATCGAGCCTCGCGGGCAATACAGGCCTGTTAACCGGTAACGCCGAAGCTGATGCCTTAAAGCGTCGTTTCTCTGCCCTGATTGACGGAGTTTCAGCCGGGCTTGATACACCCCGGGGAAATGCTGTTTCATCAACTTCTGCTTCCGGATCAACACCTGGTACTGCTTCCGGTCCCGCAGCTTTGCGTGCTGCAGGACTTGATACCCGCCTCCCCGGCGACTACATAAGTTCAATGCTTTCAGATGATG
>CAZXJV010000094.1:4433-10029 GCA_964641135.1 uncultured Treponema sp.
CCCGAAACGCAGGACAGGACGGCCGTATTGACCGGTCAAGCAAACTGTACGAGCAGTCAATGGAGCTTGAGAATTTCTTTGTAAAGATCATGCTTTCCACAATGCGTTCAACCGTACAAAAAAGCGGTCTTGCCGGCGAAGACAGCTTTGCCTCAAAAATGTACGAAGACATGCTCTATGACGAATATTCCCGCGCCCTTACCAAAAACGCAGGCTTCGGTCTTGCAGATCAGGTATACCTGCAGCTTTCCTCAGGCGGCATCGAAGCCTGACATAGAAAAACACGCTTCCTATTCCTGCACAATGTAGCGGTGGTCGATAGCCGTATAGGACTTTGACCCCGCAGTATCCCAATGTTCATGGATACCAAGCCCGACAGAAGCCGCATAGTGCAGAATATCGTCGTTACGCGGAGCCAGTGACGCAGATGCACATTCAGCCTGTAAAAAATCAAACATGACAGAATCCACAGCGACCGGATCAACCCCGAAGAACAACAGCTCCGGCGGACCGCCGGCAAAACTGGACCAGCCTACCGGATCGACATAGTTTATTTCAGGATGACCCAATAACCCGTCACCGATGATAAGCCGTGTTTTGTATCTGAATACCGGGTTTGCGTTGATATCCGCAAGCAGGCTGTATGAAAGCCCGCCGTAGTCGCTACCCCAGGTGTAAAAATACTCATGCCAGCTACTTTCCCCGATTCCCGAGGTGGGAAACCAGATACTGCCAAAATGATTTTTCAAGCCCAGGGTAACGCTTGCGCCGCCATGTCCCTTCAGCTGGGGAATGTTTATGATATGGTCGGCTTCGGCAAAAACGGTAGCAGGGCGGATGGCTACCCAGTCTCCCGGAGCAACCTGTGAAAGGCTGGCGAAAGGGGAATCGGCAGCCACGAAGGATGCGGCCGATACACCAGCTCTTCCGCCAATTTCAACCCCGGGCCGTACAACATACCGCACCCCCGGTACAGTGATGCGTGACCGGAAGCTGTCATTAATAATGCGCGACGGGTCTGCCAGGGTAATGCGGTCAGCCGGTACACCGCTTGTTACCAGGCCTGCAAGAACCGCATTGACAAGCTCGGCATACGGGTTCATGTACGGATCGGTGTTCCAGTCATTCGTATAGGTATTATTAAAATTGAGCTTGATGGCCACACGTTGTCCGCTTTTGTACGGGACCAGAGTGCGCCATGCCCCGGCGAGGGTTTCATTGCCCGTAAGGCTGATCAGACCGGCTTCCACCATGCGGTTGATTTCACTTTGATTCATTCGATCATGCGGGTTTCCGCTGTCAGGATTGGCCCAGGTTGTCGCTGCAGAATTATGTACCGTAACAACACGGTTTGCAAAAGCATGCGGACGCGGCGGTACCGGAATAACCGGCCCTGAACCGCCGGATTGGTCACAGGCGGCCAGCAAAAGCCCGCTGCCTGCACCGGTAATTCCGGCTGTTATCGGAACCCCTACAGGGCTGTGACGGGAGCTCTCAAATACAGCCTGCCAGCTTCTCTCAAAATACAGTCGTTGAATATACACCCCGCCTGCCAGCAGGATCGCAGAAAGAGGAACAGCAATCAAAAAGCGCTTCAGGATACGCCGCCGGTATTTCCTGCACCTGAAAAAACGGGGAAGATATACTACAGGCAGCAGGGCAACGAGTGCGCCTGCATTGGCAGCTGCCTGTTGCTGACAGGGGTAGGCAAGGCGGTGCGGCTTGGTTCCTGAACGCACCAGTAGCCAGAAAAGGCTTGCAAGGCCGACAGCTATAACACTGCACGAAACAGCGTTCGTGGCAGTGTTAACGAAGCGTGAAACCCGATACAACACACCATCTTTTTTCATATTTTCAGTGTATCGCTGCCCTTGATAAAAAACAACAGTATTGATAGCAGTCTCTGGTCCGTTGCCGAACAATCCAGGAACATGCTATACTTTTCCAACACAGCGATAAATCTTTTCAAGGGGTATGATGATGAACGCAGCTCTTGCAGTGTCTGCTTTTCTTGGACGCAACAACTTTTTGGCAGGCGGATATGATGTTAATGCCGTCTTAAAGGCTATGCTTTTTGACATGGAGGAAGGATTGGTGCGCAAACCCTCCAATCCTCCGGAAATGGGGCCTGCCCTTGATATGATTCCAACCTGGGCTGCGCCGCCTGAAGCATCACCCAAGAATCGCACAGCTATAGTTATAGACGCCGGCGGAACGAACTTCCGCGCCTGTCTGGTAAGTTTTGACGCTAACGGCATTCCGGTTATTTCCGACATGGAAAAAAGGGCAATGCCTGCTACCGACCGTGAATACGGAAAGAAAGAATTCTTTGATACTATTGCCGGCTATCTGGATCATCTGAAGAACAAGGCTGATGTAATCGGCTTTTGTTTTTCATACCCTATGGAAATTACCCGTGACGGCGACGGTATTGTTACCCAGTTTTCCAAAGAAATAAAAGCCCGTGAGGTTATCGGGTCCCCGGTCGGCGCATCCCTTGCAGATGCCCTGGTTTCCCGCGGGTGGAACCGGCCCAAACGGGTTGTACTTCTGAACGATACAGCTGCGGCCCTGCTTGCAGGCGCCAGTCAGGCTGTTGGCGGAAAGGCCTACGACTCGTATGTGGGTTTCATTCTCGGAACCGGAATGAATGCCGCCTACATCGAATCTGCTCCAATACCGAAGCTCTCAGGCCAGGACGCACCTACCTCCCAGATAATTGTGTGCGAATCAGGAAAATGCAATAAAATTCCCAGATGCCGCTTCGATGAGGCCCATGATGCAACAACAAATACTCCAGGGCTATTCGGTTTCGAAAAGATGTGTTCCGGTGCCTATCTCGGACCGGTTACCCTGCGGGCTTTGAAAGCTGCCGCTGCAGACGGGCTTTTCAGTGCTCCGGTCAACACAGCCGTCGCCTCGATGGATGCGCTTGAGTTGATTGATATGAACCTTTTTTTGCAGGCACCGTATAAAACAGATACCCGTCTTGGTACTGTGCTTGCTGGTGCTTCTGAAACTGATCGCGAACTGGTTGCTCGTATTCTGGATGCATTTGTTGAACGTTCAGCCCGGTTGGCTGCTGCAAATATAGCAGCGGCAGTGGTTAAAAGCGGTAAGGGCCATAGCCCGGTAGCTCCGGTCTGTGTACTGTGCGAAGGAACTACATTCCTGAAAACCCGCAACCTGCGTGAACGGGTTACCGGCTATCTGAACCAGGTTCTCACAGAAGAGCGCGGTATCTATTACGAGATTGTCACTATGGAAAACGCAGTAACCCTGGGTTCCGCCATAGCGGCCCTTTCCTGATTTTTTACCTACAATACTGTTTCTGCTGCTATCAATAGTGTGAATTCAACAATTTTGATAGCAGCAGCAAAAAAATACCATTTTCTGGAAAAATCCATCACCATGTCTTATACTCTCACTGTATGGAAAAACCGGTTAACAGTAAAAGAAACATAACCTGTATTGGATATTCTCCGAACTTTTTGGACTTCCTGATTATAAACATACCTGCCTTTACTGCACTAACCGGATCAATTGCTGCTTTTAACCTTGCTTGCTTCTTTTCATCACGTTTTATACCTTTTTTTTGGGTTCTTGTAATAATTGGCTGGCAGGCTGTTTGTGCCACTGTCATGTTGTTTATAGATTACTTTATTCGCAAACGGTATGTATTTCAGCGCATACAAGCCCTGTATCTTGCCCGTTCTTCATCGCTGGAAAGGTCCCTGAATCTCGAGAATACCTTTTGTGGAATAACATTAAAATTAGCTGTGACACGCCGCAGAGGCCGTACTGCAGTTAATCATATTTTGGAGGAGGAATCTCATGACAATGAAAGGAAAGTTTCAGTTCACGGGTGAGGGGGGAACACTATTTTCCCTGTATCTGGGTCAGGGCCTTTTAACCCTCATTACCTTCGGTATCTACGCCCCATGGGCCACGGTAAATTTTATTCGCTATTATGCCGAGAACACGAGCCTTGGCGGCAAGAAATTTTCATTTGCCGGTCAGGGAGGTGAGCTGTTCAGTCTGATGATTGTTCAGTTTTTGTTAACCTGCATCACTCTTGGTTTATATGCACCTATAGCCTGGTTAAAGATTCAAGGATATATACTGTCAAAACTGAGTTATGACGGCACAGCGTTTGCATTTAATACTGACGATGGCTGTGATTTCTGGTGCCTGGTTTTTGTGCAGTCTCTTTTAACAATTATAACCTTCGGTATTTATGCTCCCTGGGCAGAGCTGAAAATTTCTCGCAATGTGCTTAATCGTACAAGCATTGATGGTCGTCAGTTTGATCTTACAGCCGAAGGCGGAAAATATTTCAGCCTTCTGTTGGGACAACTGCTGCTTACCATGATTACTCTTGGAATTTATACACCGTGGGCTATCGCTGCGATCTATAATTATCTGATCAGCGAAATTACGTGGGGCGAAGAAAAATTCAACATGAAAATGGAAGGGTCAAAGCTGTTCTGCATATTCTTTGCAGGAGTGATTCTTACCATGCTTACCCTTGGTATTTATTTCCCCTGGTTTGAAGTCAAGCTTCTCAAGTACTATGCTGATACTACCGAGGTACAGTAAAGTTTCTTTCTATTTGCAAGTGCAGCAAAAAAGTCCGGCGAAAGCCGGACTTTTTTGTTTTTTTGACAGGTTTATTGTCCCTGTATTAGTTATTACAAGCGCGGTCTGCTGTGTGTCACAGTTACAGTAGCAACCCTGACTGTACTATTTCCGCTTGAATCTACAGCGGTTGCAGTAACGGTGTACACACGGTCGCCATTACGTCCGTCGCGCTCCGAGCGGATCCATACGGTTCCGTCAGCGTCAACAACCCAGTCAAAGTCGGTATTTCCGTCACCAACACCCTTGTTATTATGGGGATTCTGATTATGGGTAACATCGATTGACAGGCTTACGAACGGATCTGCACTGTCGCTGGCGGTAATAACCATTGCCTTGACCAGCTTGTGATTCGGCGGCCAAATGTAGGTGATAAGCTGATCGACGGCGATATCGGGAGCAGTGGTATCAATAACAGTTACTCTCATGGAGGCCGTTGTGCTGTTTCCGGATTTATCTGTTGCCGTAAAGGTTACTACGGTCGTACCTGCAGGGAAAACACCAGGAGCATTTGATGTAACAACAGGTGAAGGGTCTGCTATATCCGAGGCTGACGCACTCAATGCAACCACAGTACCTGCTGGGCTTTCCTGTTCTACTGTCATGCTGGCAGGAACAAGGAGTACAGGGGGTGTTGTATCCTGCACTGTAACACTTACGGTATCAGATCCTGTTTTTCCGCCTTCATCGGTTACGGTCAGTGTTACCACTGTGTTACCCGCAGGGAAGTGTGCAGTAAAAACAGGTCCGTTTGCGCTGTTGCCGTTCCATGTCCAGTGATACTCAAGCGCAGTACCTTCAGGGTCATACGATGCTGAGCCCGAAAGAGTTGCAGTCGCACCGAAATAATCGGTCTGCTCAAGAACCTGATCACTACCTGCAACGGCGACGGGAGGAAGGTCCGTTAGTGTACAATTCTTTCTGTAAATTGGGTTGAAAAAAGCAGGCCGATCAGGCT
>CAZXJV010000095.1:0-9774 GCA_964641135.1 uncultured Treponema sp.
AACCAGTGACAACAGCCTTTCTGTCCTTCTCGATATATTTACACGCCCTTCCGGGGATTGCATCAAGTGTTGCACTCAGCCTTATCCCCCTCGTCGTAATACTCGGTGTATTTCAAGTACTTCTGCTGCGAATACCGCCTGCACAGCTACGCAGGATTATTATCGGGTTTTTCTACCCCTATATCGGATTGGTTATTTTTTTTCTTGGCACCAATACGGTATTTATGCCTATTGGACATCTTGCAGGCGTACAGCTGGCATCTGTTCCGGCATCCTGGCTGTTAATTCCCATCGGTTGTATTCTGGGAGCTCTTGTAGTCTGCGCCGAACCTGCAATCTGGGTTTTGACAGAACAGGTAGAAGAAATATCCGGCGGAAATATCCGTAAGTTTATGTTGCTGGGAGCCCTTGCCATTGGTATAGCTGCAGCTCTTGGACTCACCATGTGGCGTATCCTTGACGGATTCAGCATCTGGTTCCTGCTGGCCCCCTGCTATGCCGTGTCTCTGGCTCTTATTCCTTTTTGCCCTCCTTTATTTACCGCTATTGCCTTTGATTCCGGAGGTGTAGCAACAGGACCAATGTGCAGTACCTTTTTGATGGCATTCACCCTGGGTGCTTCTGCAGGAACAGGACAAGCCCTGGTTTCGGACGGCTTCGGTTTAATCGCGATGATTGCAGTTATGCCGATTATCAGCATTCAGATTCTCGGCATATTGTATAAACAGGCAGAAAGGCGGATGAACCTCTCACACAAACAAAAAATGGAGGCTGACTCATGAACTATACTAAACTGATAGTCTCTGTCGTCGATCATGGTGTCGCCGGACGACTGGCCCGCATTACACGTGCGGCCGGAGCAAGAGGAGGAACGATTCTTGTCGGCCGAGGCAGCGCCACCTCTTTGTTGTTTCGCATCCTTGCCCTGGCCGACACGGAACGGGATATTCTGCACACACTGGTTACAGATTCCGAAGAAAAAGCGGTATTGGATTCAATTCGATCCGCACCATGTTTTACAAAAAAATGCCGTGGTATCGTATTTACAATCCAACTGGGAGGCACAGCTATGAACGGGCCGAAAGATCATGAACTGATTACAGTTATAGTAAATCGCGGGTATGCTGATGATGTAATGGACGCAGCTCGCAAAGCCGGTGCCCGCGGAGGAACAATCATACATGCCCGCGGCACAGGGAAACCGGACGACGAACGGTTCTTTGGTATCACTATCGTTCCCGAAAAGGAAACCGTTTTAATACTGTCCGAAAGAAATGGATCTGCAGCGATCAAGAATGCTATTGCCGGACTTCCCTGCCTGAAAGAACAGGGTATTGGTATCATGTACACCACACCGGTTGAGCAGTTTTACCAGCTGGGTGTAAACAGCTGACCTTTTTTACGGCGAGCATTCCCGCTAGCAGACTGAGGAGATACAGGCCAGTATGCGATCGCGTCCAGTACGTTCTGTTGCCGAGCTGGCAATGACTGACTCTGCGGGAACTTTTAAGGAACGGGCCAGATTCGCTACAGCCCGCTGAACATGCGTTGTACCCAATTTATCTGCCTTTGTTGCAATTATGTAGAACGGCAATCCTGATTCCCTGAACCACGCAGCAGTCCGCAGCTCTGCGTCACCCGGATTGCGTCTGATATCCATCAAATAAAAAACAGCTTTTAACTCCGTGCGCTGCTGACAGTACTCAGCCAGCATCCGGTCAAAACCGCTTTGCTCCGCAGCAGACCGCTGGGCATATCCGTACCCGGGCAGATCAACAAGACAAAAACTATTGTTTATCAAAAAGAAATTGATCTGTCTGGTCATACCCGGCCGCGAACCAGTCTTGACCAGGTTTTTTCGATTGACCAGCATATTGATCAGAGAGGATTTTCCGGCGTTTGAACGCCCAAAAAAAGCAAATTCCGGTTTTCCCAAAGACGGATAACCTGTAACTGCAACAGCTCCGGTTATAAATTCGGCTTGAGTTATCTTCATTGGACTGTACCGGGCAACATGAAATCAAAGAAACGTTGCTCTACTTCCATCGTTATCCGTGCTACCAGAAAACTCATCTGAATCCGCATATCTGTTCCCTGCGGCACAAGGATCCCTCCCTGTTTTTTCCAGTACCGGCGAACATCAGCTCCCATTGCCATTCCGCTGTCATTTGCATTGTAACTGTATTCCATAAGCATCGGGTATGAAAAATCACGGCTTATCCACACCGTGCCCCGATAGCCGGAAGGTTTCCCGGGATTCTTTTGCTCCCTGTCAATCACTGCAAATTCGTACAGCAGACAAGGTATACCGTCTCTAGATTCGATTTCCCCGACACGCTGTACCCATACACGCCCTTCAGCTGTTACATCAAAAGGTTCTTCTTTTTCACCGGATGACCTTTTCTGCCCGGTTTTCTGTGTATCCTGATCTTCGTCCGCGCCGGACTGTTTACCTGTTCCAAAATTCAGGTTTGAACCGCTGCTTTTCAGCTCCTCTTCAGTTACCGGCTCACCATTTTTAAGTGAACGGACCAGGCGATTGTTTCTGGTACCGTTCTCATCATATGTTATCGCGGTTTCAAATTCATAATCACCATTTATGGACTGAAAAGGACTTTTTACCCTGGATTTTGCAACTTCCCGCGAGAACCGAAGGTCAGCAGCAGCACGCGCATGGTCACGGGCTGTAAACCAGGGATCCGAGGGAACAAGGTTTTCAACCAGAGTCATTCCGCGGGTATTGATTTCGGCGGCGCCTCCGGCATAAAGTCCTGCACAAAGAACCAGCAAGACCGGAATAAAAAAAGTATATCTGGACATCCATAACTCCCGTGACAAAATATACTGGTACCGGTTCACTGGTACCAGCAGACGCCGGCAAAAAAGGATTGTGCCGACTCTCTGCTGATAATAGCAAAAAAACAGTATATCTGTCAGGGTCCGGTAATTGCGTCTATGTTTGCCTTTCCGGCAGGGACAAAGGGATATACATTTTCATCCCTGTCTATGGTAAACCGGACAAAACACGGCCCCGGAGTAGCAAAGGCAGCGGTTTCCCAACCGTCCTCACTTGCATCAACCGAACGGATACCGAAGGCTGCCGCTATACCAACCAGATCAGGCGACTTGCCGTACAATGATCCGGAATAATTATCATTAAACAAGAAGTGCTGTTGCTGGCGCACCATGCCCAATGTATTGTTATCCAATACAATTACCGTAACATCCAGTTTTTCTTCTGCGAGCGTTGCAAGTTCCTGGATATTCATCATTATGGAACCATCACCGGAAATACATACAACCCGTTTACCCGGATTTGCAACTGCAGCACCAAGAGCGGTGGGCAAACCGAATCCCATGGTACCAAGAGAGCCGGATGTCAGAAACGTTCTGGGACCGGAGACAGGATAGGACTGTGCAGCCCACATCTGATGCTGGCCGACATCCGTTGTAATGAGTATTTCCTGGGGGTTCAGTCCCGCAGATGCAGCTTTATCAGGCAGCGAGGCAATAAAACGACCGGGAACGGCAGTATCCGCGCTTGAACGGCGAAGATCCACAAGGCGTTCAAGCCATGCAGAATCTAACGAACCGGGTGCTTCTTTTACTGAAAGGGTATTCAGTTCACCCAGGGCCTCTGCCGCTCCGGCGACAATCTGAATCCTGCTTGGCAGAATTTTATTAATCTCTGCTGCATCTATATCTATATGCACAATCATCGCATTCGGACAAAACTGTTTTACAACACCGGTAGCCCTGTCATCAAAACGGACTCCGCAGGCAAGAACAAGATCCGCTTCATACAGTGCCTGATTCGCGGCAGGGCAACCATGCATGCCAACCATACCCAAATAGGCCGGATGATCATGGGGTAAAACACCGATGCCCATCAAGCTGACTGCAACAGGTAATCCCCATTGCCGGGCACATTCAGCCACTTCCCGGGCAGCTTCGGGGTTATTGCAGCCTCCGCCTGCATACAATACCGGATGTCGTGCGGCCTTAAGCAGGCGAATTGTTTCAGCCAGCAAAGTAGCTCTATTTTTCCAGTCAGTTCCGTAACGTTCAGCTCCTGTAGATGGCACACCCGGAGCCGGCCAGTCATCAAACACAACCTTTTCTAGTTGTACATCACGGGGAATATCTATCAGAACCGGCCCCGGACGTCCGGAGGCAGCCAGAGCGAAGGCCTCCGGTATTATTGTAAGCAGGTCCCGGGCACTTTTTACCATCACACTGTGTTTTGTTATAGGAAAAGACAAACCGAAGGTATCTACCTCCTGAAAGGCATCTGTACCAATTAAATAGCGGTTTACCTGACCGGTTATTGCAACCATTGGAATGGAATCAGAACGTGCATCCGCAACAGCTGTCAGCAGATTCATTGCTCCGGGTCCGCTTGTTGCAAGACAAACAGCAGGAATACCGGTGGTACGCGACATACCCTGGGCAAGAAATCCGGCAGCCTGTTCATGCCGTACCAGAATATGCTTCAGGGAACTCTTTCCAAGCTCATCATACAATGGCAGGGTTGAACCACCGGGGATACCGGCTACCACCCGGATCCCCTGACGTTCCAGCAATGTAACTACGATCTGCGCACCAGTTGCCTCTATCATCAGTAACCTCCATAGAAAAAAAAACCCTCCGGATTCCGTGCCGGAGGGTTTGTCTGGTCCGGGTGTCCTACACCCGTGACAACAGCCTGAACACCCCGGTGCCTTTGACAAGCACTACTACGAGTAATACGACTGTTACGACCAGGAATGTTGTATTCATATTCATATCTTATGTATAAATATACATTTTTGTCAAGTATGCCTGCACTTTTCCATCATCATGCTATACCCTTGAACGCTTGTTCCACAACCTCCGATTCTACTGGCGGGGTTTTCAGATTAACCACTAAATAGACAAGCGAGGATGCAGGCAAGGATATTACTATCGGGTCAACATTTGCCATTGAAGGTATAAGACTGCCACGACCGAATAACGCCTGCGCCAATCCAATGGGTACCGACTCCTTTGCATGAACAAGAATCAACCAGAAAAGGCTTACCAGCACACCGCTTATAAAGCAGGCCAACGCTGCCTTGCGGGACGCCTTCTTTAAATACAATGCTCCGACATAGGCCGGCAAAAAAGCTGCCGCACATAAACCAAAAAAAATCGCTGTTCCTGTAGCAATAATCGCTGTACCGCCTGCATAAAACTTTGGCAGCGCATAGGCAAGTAATGTAGATAGAATAATACCTGCACCCATTGCAAATCGGGAGATTGCAACAGAATTCCTGCCGCGTATGCCAAGCCCCTTGTCCAGAACATCACGACCAAAGGCTGTGCCCATTGCATGGAACTGTGAACTCAGTGTGCTCATCGCTGCAGCCATGAGAGTCACAAAGAAAAAAGCAACAAACCAGGGAGGCAGTGCACGGTCGATAAAAAGCGGTATAATGGTATCTGTTTTCTTTCCACCGGCAAGCAGTGCGATAATTCCATCATTGCGCATAAAAAACACATTCGTAAGGGCTCCTACGGTAAAGGCCACCCCTGTCATGATACAGATAAAAATACCGCCGACTACAATTGCCCGGTTTAATTCATGACCGCTTTTTACCGTCATAAAACGAACCGAAAGCTGTGGCTGGGCAAGAACACCAATTCCAACACCCAGGACAATAGTTGAAACAAGCTGCCACCAATATGGTGATCCAAATTTCGGCATGGCAGACCACCCCGTATGCCCCTGTGCACCAAAAATCTTCACTGCCTCGGGTGCCATCTCTGTCAGGTCCCGGTGAGCCTGAGCCGGTCCGCCGAGTACCCAGTAGGTATAAATCAGCAAAAAAACCATACCGGCGAACATCAGGCTGCCCTGAAACGCATCTGTATACATAACACCGCGCATGCCGCCCATTACAACATAGACCGCAACGACAGCAACAAAAAAGAAAAGTGCGATTTCATAGTTTATCTTCAGTGTCTGGGAAATAAACTGAACACCCCCGATTATTACCGAACCCGCATACAAGGGCATCGCACAAAAAATCAGGGTGCCGCCTGCTGTCTGCAGGAAGGGAGAATTGTACCGTTTACCAAGAAGTTCAGGAAAAGTATGTGCGTCAAGGTTATGTCCCATTTTGCGGGTTCTGCGTCCGAAAAATGCAAATGCTATAAAAATACCGACAAGAATATTCAAAAAGGTAAGCCAGATGACACCCATACCGAATACTGCCGCAGCACCCCCGAAACCGATGATCGCTGAAGTTGATATAAAGGTAGCTCCGTATGACAGGGCCATAATCATCGGATGAATTCTTCTACCGGCCAGAAGATAATCCGTCTGATTCTTTGTGGATCGGAATCCCATAAAACCGAGTATCCCGGTCACAATAAGATAGGCAACAACTATAATAATGAGCAGCAGAATATTCATACCTGGTCCCCCTCGTTTAATTCAGGGTCATGGGCTTCCCATTCCTGTTCTTCGCGAATCTCGCTGTCCTGGTCTTCAACCGGCTTGTTCCAGTTAAGAAGACCGTATACAACACATAACAGGGCTGACCCTATCGTCAGCACATAGGCCAGTAATATCCAGCCATCACCAAATGCAGTCATTTCAGATTCCTCCACAGTTTTCATTTTACAAACTCACGGCTGGCCGGCAGGCTGCCCTGTATAGATCCCTTTTTTTAAAACATCAAGAAAGAAAGCCCACTCATCAAGATATGCCTCCCGGCATAAACCCGGACGGGACAGACTGCGTACGCTTTCCATGAAATCATTACGGGTTTTCAACAGAAGCCACTTTAACAGTGATAAAATCTGTTCTTCAGGATATTGTACGGTACTGAAATCACAACCGGCATACAGCCCGAGAAAATGACGGTCCAGTATTTCCAGAACACAGGTACGTATGTCGTTTTGCATGGTAACGGCTGCTTTAACAATAAACGAGATAAGTTCCGGGTTTGTCATATAAAATTCGACAGCAACAGCGGATACCTGCTTTGTACGTTCCAACGGATCCGAAGAAAGCTGCTGTTCCTTTGCACTTATGGCTGTATAGATTGACCGGTACAGTTCGTTATAGGCGTATTCAACAAGATACACAAAAAGATCTTCTTTTGATTCTATATACTCGTACAAACCACCTTTGGAGATACCGGCCCGCCTGATAATGCTGTCCAGACTGGTCCGTTCGTACCCATGAAGAGAAAACTCCTCAAAGCCTGCGCTTATTATGCGATTCTGTTTTTCCGGGAGCAGATTAAAAAAAGTATCTTTCATTTTCTGTATGTTCCATCTCACCGACTGATTAGTCGGTTCAAAATACCGACCACTCAGTCGGTTTTTCAAGAATCATACTCCTGCTCCTGGCTGCTGTCAAATAAAAAAACCATCCCGCAGGATGGTTTTTTCTAAAAACGGCAAAGCCGGTTACACCAGAATATCGCTGACAGCTATTTTTCTTATAAAGGCGTCTCTCATGATCTCTTCCATTGTGTAAAAACCAATATCTCTGCCTTCAAGAGCGCGTGCAGCGAAAAGTGCCCCGGCACCGAAGGCTCCTCTCGAGATTACGTCATGAGTAATACGTATGGTCTGATTGGAAAGGCCGAAAACAACCTCATGCTTCCCCACTATTCCACCCACACGGATCGAGTTGATGTGCTGAACCGGATCAAGATTCAGCTTCTCGGCCAGACGCAAGGCAGAACCTGAAACCTCGGTTTTTGCCCTAAAGTGCTCCTCAATAACCTCGATATCGGCATCCGGTACAATCTGTTTAAGAATCTGGGATGCAACAAGAAGAAAATTGATTCCCAAGGTTATGTTCGGGGAATATAAAACTGCAGTTTTTTTTGATAAATCTTTTAAAAATGTTATTTCTTTTTCCGTATAACGGGAAATCGCAGAAACAATGTGAATCCCGGAATCAGCTGCATGTGCGTATTCATACAAACCACGGGATGAAGAAAAATCAATGATGACATCAACCGGGTGATTTTTAAAAAAATCCGGATCAGACACCTCGTCCATTGAAAACACATATCCCTGCTTATTATGAGGAAATCCCAGAAAATCACTGGCATACTCATGATTATTTACAGAAGATTTGCGTATTACCCATTCCAGATGGCAACCCTGATCCTTGATAATCTCCTCTGCAACAAGCCGTCCGGTACGGCCAAACCCGAATAATCCTACCTTCAATAACATACCTCTCTTGCTTATTTTCTGTATTACCAGGCCAGGTTCATGTATCGCACCTGGTAATCAGTGTGTTTTTATGATTGTACCATCAAGATATGGGTAGCATACCCTGTTGTCAAGGTTGATTTTTAAATCAAAACACAAAGGGCTGTGAATTTTTGGTTTTTTTCGCGTTTTTTTATAAATATCTGGTATAGTATACACAGAGGAGACAGAAAAAGTATGACCGCCCCGGCCGGGCATAGTGATCCTGTTCCAAGGCAAAAGCATCAATTCCTCTCGATCGCGGAGCGCAATCGTACCATAGAAAGGATAATCGGCCTGATCTGTGAAAAGAGGACCTTTTTACTGCTGGGGCATGAACTTCCGGATGAAGATTGCGTAGCGTCTTTGGTTTCCATGGCCCTGTTGATTCGCAAGTTCGGCAAAGAGCCCCGTATATTTATTCGGGATCACATTCAGGAACAACTTACCTATCTTCTTGATATCTGCACATACAACCATATAAAACTTGACCGATCCGGCGAAAACCTGACCAACAAACCGGATGCTATCTTCATTCTGGATACACCAAAACCTGATATGATAGCTTCATCTCCCGTATATCTGCCGTTTTTGAATGACCCTGATATCATAAAGGTTGAAATAGACCACCATTTTTCCGGAGATGCCGCTTACTCGGGGACAGAGCTGTGGTGTTTGGTATCACGGGCATCCAGTACCTGCGAACTTATTTGCCACTTGTGCTGGAAAATCGCCGACCGGCCGGAACTTCTAAAAAAATATCGAATCGATGACCTTTTTACACGTAATATCGTTCTCTCGTTACTGACAGGCATGATAGGAGATTCCAAATTCGGATTGAATACCCGGAAACACAGGGACGCTGCGTTCTATCAATTATTTACAAACCGGTTAGGCACAATTCTCAGACAAAAACAGCACAAAAACAGCATGAATTTCTCCTCGATTAAAGAAATTTTCTCGTCTATACAATCTCTGTCCCTTGAAGAACGGGAACTCTACGAGCTCCTTTCCCAGAAAGCCCATTTATACGGTAAAACCGGACATGTAGTACTCGGTGAAGAAGAGTCAGCCTTGCTTCTTGGAGAATATGAATACTCAAGCTTTGTAAATGTCATTAAAACCCTGACCGATGATCTGTCAAACCGTTCAGGCGCCTATGGTTTGACAGTGTATTACGATCCTCCTGTTGTTTCAAATCTGCTTCAATTCCGTATACGCAGCACTCATGGCATGGAAAATGTTGATTTACGAATAATTCTTCACGATCTGGAAATAACTGATGGTGGCGGCCATCCCGGAGCCATCGGATTCAGAATCCCCCGGGATCATGTTTCTGACCTGGATGCGTATATAACACACCTCTTGAACAGGCTTAACGGACTCTAACAGTGACAGATCTTCAAAAAATGGACCAGATACTGACCGGATTGGACCGGGAAAAACCTCCCTCTTTGCTCCTGCATTCATGCTGTGCACCGTGCAGCACATCAATTATTGCAGCCCTTTCCTCTGTATTCCGGATTACGGTTT
>CAZXJV010000096.1:0-9732 GCA_964641135.1 uncultured Treponema sp.
ATCAATCAAATCTTCCTGGCTAAAAGCCCTGAACTCGATGTAATCGGCGTTGACGTCATCTGGCCGGGAGATCTGGCCCAGCACCTGTTACCCCTTGACGATCATATCCCCCGGCAAATAATTCAGGGCTTTTTTCCTGCCACTATCAGTAACAACACTGTAGACGGTCAGCTTGTAGCCCTGCCCTGGTATCTGGATGCCGGCTTGCTGTATTATCGCGAAGACCTGCTGCGTAAATACGGCAAGTCTGTGCCCCGCACGTGGGAGGAACTCACTCTTACAGCCCGGGAAATTCAACAAAAAGAGCGGGCAGCCGGAAATCCGGAATTCTGGGGATTTTTATGGCCGGCAGGACCGGGTGAAGGCCTTACCTGCACAATGCTAGAGCTGATAAGTTCAAACGGCGGAGGACGGCTGGTCAGCCCTGATGGAAAGGCATCCCTTAACAACTCGGGAGCACTATCTGCAATACGTATGGCCCGGGACTGGATCGGCGATATCACACCGATGGATGCACTCGGTTTCAGCGGTTCGGATGCCCCCCGTGCCTGGTGGCAGACCGGGAATGCTCTTTTTATGCGAAACTGGCCCTATGCCTTTGCCATGGGCAACCGGGACGACAGCCCCATAAAAGGAAAATTCCGGGTTGCACCCCTGCCTGCTGGTGCCTCCGGAAAGGGGGCCTCTACCCTGGGCGGCTGGCAGCTTGCAGTAAGTAAATACAGCGAACATCCGGAAGCGGCCCTCCGATTGATCACCTTCCTTACCTCATACGACATCCAGTTTTACCGGGCACAAACACGGGGGTATTATCCTACTATCCGGGCTCTGTACACCGACGGATCGCTTGAAAAGACAAACAACCCGATTTTCGGACAGCTGCTGGATGTTCTGGATGTTACGATCGCACGGCCTTCGACAGAAACATCTCCTGTCTATAATAATTTCTCACAGATATTCTTCACAAATGTGCATGAAATACTGGCAGGAAGGGTACAACCGGAGCAAGGAATCAAGAATACCGAGCAGGCACTCAATGCTCTATTACATTCCTCAAGGCCATAAACTCATCAAGATTATTCAGCAAAATGTCTGTAATAGCGGGGTCGAAATGACGGCCCCGCTCGGTCATAAAAAAGTCACGAACCTGGGTACGGTCCCAGCTGGCCTTGTATGACCGTCTGGAAAGAAGTGAATCAAAAACATCAGCGACGGCAACGATACGGGCGAAGATGGATATGTGTTCGCCGGACAATCCGTTCGGATAGCCGGTGCCATCCCATTTTTCGTGATGGGAATAGGCAATATCGGCAGCTGCCTTGAGGATGGGCCGTCCGGATTTGTTTAAAATACCGTAACCTGTCACTGTGTGCGTCTGCATCATCGTCATTTCTTCATCATCAAGACTGCCCGCCTTGTGCAAAATCGAGTCAGGTATTCCAACCTTGCCGATATCATGCATCGGGGCGGCCATAGTGAGTACCCGGACGTCCGCCTCATCCATGCCCATTTTGGCAGCTAGCAGCCGTGCAACCTCTGAAACCCGCTTAACATGAAAACTGGTCTCGAGAGAACGGCGTTCAATCATTTCACCAATGGTATAGATGATTTCTTTTTGAGTATCATCAATCTCGCGGCTGAGACACAGATTGTCGAAAGCGACCGCAACGTTACCCAGAAAAACATCTATCAGGTGATGATCAAAGTCACTCATCTTTTCGGGTGTTTCCAGGTATACTACATTCCGTGTTCCATTATCACTTTGAAAATAGGCAACCAGATATCCTTCCTCGTACGAGCTCTCCCCGTACTCAAGGCTTTGTTCAATCCTCGACTGTATTTGCGCAGGGAAGGAATACTGTTTCCAGGAAGTCAGGGTATAGCTTTCACCGGACGGGACCGTAACGGTAGCTGTTTCATCAGATATCGACACGGCATAGCCTGTTATCGTAAAGCCCGGCCGTTCCATGGTCAGAATCATGGTAAGCTGATTCAGGATAACCGTTGCAAAGGTGCTGATGGACCGGGGGCGGAATAGCATAGGCGAGCTGCGAAGGATCAGTTCAAGTTTTCGGCGATGTCCCTCAATAATCTGCAAGTCCCTGTAACTGCGCAAACTGGAAACTACAGAGGTAAACAGTTTTTGGTATGTGAGTTCGGTTTTTTCCTTGTAATCATTTATGTCATATTCCAGGATAACCGAACGCTCTACGGCCTTACCGGGCTGACCGGTACGCAGGATAATCCGCACCGCAGTATTTTTTAGCTCTTCGCGAATAGCCCGTACAAGAATCAGACCGGCATCATCAGTCTCCATAACCACATCAAGCAGTATCAGTGCAGTATCGGGGTTCTCGACAAGCACATCACGGGCTTCTTTACCGGAATATGCGCTCAGGAATTCCACTGCCCTGCCTTCAAAGGTGAAGCCTTTAAGAACAGTACGCGTCAAATCATGAACCGAAGGCTCATCATCAACAATGAGTATCTTCCAGGCATCCATGCCTGACGGGATAGACTTTTCGCGGGGAAGTTCTTCCTCACTGAAGTGATACAAAGCGTCTGCCAAAGGTGTCTCCGCTGTACATTTTAACTGAAAGTATCGAAAACCTCAAGTAAAATCAAAGGACACAGGGTAATCCCGGAAAATCAGGGCAGCTGAGTGATTCCGGAAGATCAGGGTAGCTGCAGTCTCTCCTGCAGCCATTGAAAGGCTCCGGGAAAGCGGCGCGACCAGGCAAATTCATCATGCACAGCCCCATCTTCAATCACAAGCAGCAAATCATCAGGATCTGTCCCGGCATCAAGCAAAGCGGCTCGGACCTGACGGCTGTGTTCTACCATCTGGGCATCAAGAAGCAGGTTGCGCCATTCACGTGTTCCGATATCCAGATACACAGGAATCCGGCCGTGCGGGGGATTTTCCCGGATATAGCCCAGAATTGAACGATCGCCGATCCAGAACGCCGACGACATACACAATACACCGCCGAACACGCCCGGCCTGCTCAACGCGGCATACAGCGATATCAAGGCGCCCATCGAACTGCCGCCGATAAGGGTATGTTCCGGACCGGACAGGGTACGGTACTCGCTGTCAATAACCGGTTTCAAATCAGAAACCAGCCATTGAATATAGCGTTCACCCTTTGGATCAGGAGCAAAGGTTCTGTCCCTGAACGGACTGTATTCATTCATGCGGTCGCCGGAACAGGCAACACCGACAACTATCATCCCTGCACTGGTTCCGGATTTAAATGCTGATTCAAAGTACTCATCAACATTCCATTCAACCTTGTTTGCGGTCGCATTATCAAAAAGATTCTGACCGTCATGCATGTAAAAAACAGGATATCGTTTTTCCGAAGAGTCATAATCCGGCGGGAGATAGATATACAGCACGGCCTGGCGGTTCAGGGAATGAATCCGCAGATCGCGGCGCTCGATAACTGTTCCGGTGATGGTCCTGTCCCGGGTTACCTTTTCAAAGGAGTCTCTCCAAGCCTGAATCTTGAGCTCCACAAGCGCATGTCGGTGAGAAAGGCGGCGGTTTTTTATCTCGCGGCCACGGGAATCCTTTTCCACCGTATCCCAGTTCCCCCGGGTAAACTTGAATTCGACGCCCCTGGCCATATCGGCCGGAATATCAAGCTGATACCGCCCGTCATCCCGCAGGCTCAATCGCCAGTCATCAGCACCCGGCTGCCAGGCATTGATTGAACCGGTCAGATATATATCATCTCCGGGGGGGGTATCGGGCGAGGGATCTACCAGCAGGCGGATTACACCGGCAGGAACGGCCTCCCGGACAGAAGGACGAGCGGTTGCACAGGCAGCAGATAAAAGAGAAAGCACGGAAGCGCACATCAGAGCCTCCTTTATAAAGCCGTTATGATTCTTTTTCATTGATCCATACTATACCACAGGGAATAGTGCCGGAACAAGCTTCAGGTCCATTGACCTGTGCCCCCTGATTGCGTACCTTTAATTGATAAAAAAAAACCGGTACTGACGGTTGACAGCAGGGCCGCGACGGTTATAAAACTGACATTACTACGGAGGCAGAGAATGAGCAAGGGTATCAAGATTTTACTGATTATACTGGCAGCCCTTTTTATAATCGGTTTCAGCATCTACCGGTTTTTTGCCGGCAACTACAACAATATGGTAGCTATGGAACAGGCGGTGAAAGGACAATGGGGCCAGGTAGAAAATGTCTATCAAAGACGGCTTGATCTGATCCCGAATCTTGTTGCGACAGTGCGCGGCTACGCAGCGCATGAATCCGGTGTTCTTACCCAGGTAACAGAAGCACGTTCCCGGGCAGGTGGAGTAATGAATATATCCGACGAGGTTCTCAACGACCCGGAAGCATTCCGCCGATTCCAGCAGGCGCAAGGAGAACTGTCCGGAGCACTGCAGCGCCTCCTTATGATCACCGAGAACTATCCCGACCTCAAGGCAAACCAGAACTTTCTTGCTCTTCAGGACCAGCTTGAAGGTACAGAAAACCGGATCAGTACGGAACGGCGCCGCTATAACGAAGTGGTACAGCAGTATAACACCTTCATAAAACAGTTTCCGCGGATGATTATTGCCAATATGGGCGGCTTCCGGGAAAAAGCCTATTTTACAGCTGACGAAGGTGCATCCCGCGCCCCTGCAGTGAGTTTTGAATGACGTCCGGTACATTGGCGCAGCGGCTGCGACTGAAGGAAGCCGATTTTACAGCGATTGAAGAGGCAGTACGCTCTGCAGAAGCAGCTACATCAGGTGAAATTGCACTTGCGGCAACAGCTGAAAGCCACGATTACTCATTTTACGAACTGCTTGCATCAGTACTGATTGGTGCACTTTCCTTTGCAGTCCTGTTGCCCTTGCAAAACCTGGTACATACAGTATTGACCCGGTTCTTCTGGGAACCTGCACTCTGGCAAACTACAGCGGTAACAGGAGCTTTGTCGTTCGGTATAACAGCCCTGTTCTTTCTGGCAGCAAACATGCCTGTCATTGACCGGCTGATCATTCCACAGGCGGTACGCTCCCGCATGGTGTATCAACGGGCACTGAGACACTTTGTTGAAAGCGGTACCTATGCGACAGCTGACCGCACAGGAATACTTGTCTTTGTTTCGTTAATGGAACACGAAGTACGCATCATAGCTGACACTGCAGTCAGCAGTAAAATACCACAGGAACAATGGGATCACATTGCAGAAACTGTTGCCGCTGGCGTAAAAAACAATTCTTTCAAGACCGCATTAATCGAAGCCATAGATATCTGCGGCTCATTGTTAACGGAACACTTCCCCGCCGATCAAACAAATCCGAACGAGCTTGCAGACGGCCTGGTCCTGCTGGAGGAATCATGACACAGAGCACTTCCCGTTTACGGTTAACAGCAGCTGCAGTGCTGGCCGCTTTTGTCCTGCTTGGAGCAGTGCATGCATCAAATCCTGTTCCGCCACTGACTGATCCGGTAGTCGACCGTGCAAATATTCTTCGCCCGGCCCAACGGACAGAGCTGTCAGCCTGGCTGCGGGGGCTTTCTGAACAAACAGGCGTACAAATTGCCGTCCTTACAATACCAGGCCTTGCAGGTGAAAGCCTTGAAGTGTACTCCATGCGGGTAGCAGAACAATGGAAACTGGGACAGGCAGGCAAGGATAACGGAGCCCTGCTCCTTGTTTCGATGGAAGACAGACAGGTTCGTATTGAAGCCGGATACGGTCTTGAGGACAAACTGACTGATATACAATCCGGTTTGATCATCCGGAATGTAATAATCCCGCAATTTCGTAAAGGCAACTATCCGGCCGGAATCACTGAAGGCGTAAAAGCGATGGCCGGAATCGCAACAGAAAATGCGGATATTATTCCGGCTTCTATGGAAAGCCAGGGTACTGCAACTGATTCAGGCGGTGCAGGAGTCGGGGTTGTGTTTTTTATCATCTTCCTTATGATAATCAACAAGGCAACCGGGCGGCGGGGCCTGAGTCTTTTTGACATGCTCTTTCTTGCAGGACTCGCCTCGCGCACAGGTCGCCGTTCCGGCGGCAGCTTTAAATCCGGAAGCTCCGGTTTCGGCACGGGCAGTTTCGGCGGTGGTTCTTCATTCGGCGGCGGCGGTGGCGGTTTCGGTGGCGGCGGAGCTTCCGGCCGATGGTAACAGAATCAGCCAGTCAAGATATTAGGTAATCTGTATACTCACACGCATGTTCATGCTTCACGTTTCACGCAATACTGCTATCTCGTCAGCAGTTAACTCCCGCCAGGATCCCGGAAGCAGATCAGGATCAAGTTCAAGGCGGCCCATAGAAACACGCTTCAGATAGCGTACCTCATTTCCGAGAGACCGGCACATCTTTTTAACCTGATGATACTTGCCTTCCTGAATCGTGATGATAACTGCAGTATCAACCGATGAGGAATTTTCTGCCCGTTTTATTGATGCCGGCAAGCACCGGGTACCATTTGACAGAACAAGGCCGGCAGTAAAGCGTTCGGCATAGGTTTGAAGCATGTCATCACTGACAGGCTGAACCAGTTCTGTGTAGTAGGTTTTATCAACCCCTGTTTTGGGCGACGTAAGCCGGTGAGTCAACGGGCCATCATTTGTCAGAATCAGCAAACCCTCGGTGTCAATATCAAGCCGTCCCACAGGAAACAAGTTCATGCCGGACCATGGTGGGGTTAAAAGGTCCATCACGGTGCGGTGGAATGGATCATCGGTTGAGGTTATTACCCCTGCCGGTTTATTAAGCATCAGATATACAAGAAGACGGACTGAAAACGGAACAGAATCAAGCATCAGCACATCCCGGTCGGGATCAACCAGGAAGGAAGGATCTTTTACCACAAGACCATTGACGGTAAAAACACGCTCCCGAAGCAGACGTTTGATATCCCTGCGGGTACCCAAACCCTGCGATGAGAGCAACTTATCGAGGCGCACGTTCATTTGCGGTAATTTCAAGCTTCAAAAGAGTACCGACCTTCTGTAATGTCTGGGTCAGAGCATCAAGCTGAACATGCGCAGGAATATTTACCCGCAGATAAATCTTTATCCGCCCTGAACCGATCGTCTGGTTAATATCGATATCCCCGACAAGAATATTTATAGATGCAAGCTCACGCTCCAGTCGGGCAAAATCAATCTCGTTATCCTGATACAGCAGAATCAGTGTCTTGACAGTTTTGGGAGGCAAAAGGCGGCTTTCAAAACGTTCCATAACAACAAGGGTACCAAGTGCGATCACTGTAGTGATAACAGCCGGGAAATACGCACCAAGACCGATGGCAAGGCCTATAGCTGCAGAAACCCAGATTGTAGCTGCAGTGGTAAGGCCCTTTATGTTAAAACCCTGACGAAGAATAGCACCGCCGCCAAGAAATCCGATTCCCGATACTACCTGTGCAGCAAGCCGGCCAGGGTCGGAAAGCGGACGCAGACCATCCTCAAGCATGGCCAGTCCGCCTGATAGCACCAGTGATGTGAGCATCACCAGGGTAGAACCGGTACAGATCAGGATATGGGTTTTCAGACCTGCAGGTTGACGATGGATCTGACGTTCCAGACCCAGTAAAAAACCGGCACAGGCACTGAATGCAATCCGTACAAGAAACAGTTCAATATGGGCTGGTGGTGTCGAAAAAATGGTTGACAGCCAGTTCACCGCAACACCCTCCCGGAACCATCACCGCCAACAAGGGCTGCGACCTCTGAACGGCTCACCAGGTTGCAGTCTCCCGGTATGGTATGTTTGAGAGCTGATGCGGCAGTCGCGAATTCCAGGGCTGAACGTTCGTCCGAAAAATTCTCGCTCAGCTGGCAGATCAATCCTGCAGAAAAGGCATCACCTCCGCCTACCCGGTCAACGATGTCGGTAATCTCGTACTTGCGCGATTCCAGAAAGCCTGTGGCACCCGATAATACAGCCGACCACCCGTTATGATCAGCGGAATGAGATTCCCGCAAGGTTATTGCCAGAACGGAAAGGGAGGGAAACTCGCTGCGTACCCGCCCGGCCAGGGAGCGGTAAGCAGCGGCACAAAGAGTTCCGGTTGTTACATCTACATCGGGCAACGGGATACCCAGACAATATTGAATGTCCTCTTCATTTGCGATAACCACATCTGCAAGGGCAACCAGGGGCCGCATCACATCAGGAGCTGCGGCTCCGTATTTCCACAATTTCTTGCGAAAGTTTAAATCAATCGAAACCGTCAGCCCTGCAGCCTTTGCGGCTTTAACCGCCTTCATTGACACATCAGCACAATTTCGGGTCAGGGCGGGGGTAATTCCGGTTATATGAAACCAGGACGCATCCGAAAAAATTCGTGCCCAGTCAAAATCACCGCACGTAACCCTGGAAACCGGGCTGTCTGCACGATCATAAATAACCTGGGAACCGCGTTGACCGGCTCCATTTTCAAGAAAATAGATTCCCATCCTGCCTGCGCGCCGCAAAACAGATGAAACATCAATCCCCCGGCCACGCAGACTTTCAAGGCAGGCATCTCCCACCGGACCTTCAGGAAGGGCCGTAACAAATCTGGTATCCTTGCCGAAACGTGAAAGAGACACAAGGACATTTGATTCCCCGCCACCAAAGGTAGCTTCAAGAACCGGTGACTGAAAAAGCCTTTCATGTCCGGGAGATTTCAGGCGGAGCATAATCTCGCCAAATGCAACTAGTGTACCCATGTCACCTACTCTAGCCCAGTTTTTTACAGTGGTCAATCTTGAACTGTCACTGTATACTGTCAGCATGAATCAAACCCTGAACACAATCATGGAAACCGGCCTGATACCGGTTATAAAAATAGAGGATGCGGATCAGGCGGTTCCGCTTGCCCGTGCCCTTCTGGCCGGTGGACTCGAATGTGCCGAGATTACCTTCCGTACCGCAGCAGCTGCCGACGCAATCAGGGCTATCCGCTCCGAGCTGCCCGGGATGCTGGTCGGGGCCGGAACGATTATCAATACACAGCTTGCAGAACAGGCTGTCAAAGCCGGAGCCTCGTTTATCGTATCGCCCGGGTTTAACCCTGCTGTTGTTGACTACTGTCAGGAGCACAATGTACCCGTTATTCCGGGAATCAATACCCCCTCAGGAATCGAAGCAGCCCTCGAAAAAGGTCTACGTTTCTTAAAATTCTTTCCTGCAGAAGCATCAGGCGGTCCTGCAATGCTGGATGCCCTGGCCGGCCCGTTTCCCGACGTGCTTTTTATGCCGACCGGTGGTATTGATGCAGGCAACCTGCATGAATGGCTTTCCCGGCCAAATGTCGCCGCCTGCGGCGGCAGCTGGATGGTTAAACCCGATATGATTGCATCTTCCGACTGGGATGGAATTACCTCACTGACAAAAGCAGCAATGGCAACCGTCCACAGCTTTGGTCTTGGACACATCGGCATAAACACTGAGGATGAAACCCGCGCACAGGCGGCAGCGCAGCTGTTTTCCCTGTTTTTTAACCGGATAAAGGACGGCACGGCCTCGATCTTCTGCGGTACCCCTGTCGAAATAATGAAAAAACCGTTCAGGGGTACCTGCGGCCACATAGGTATCACCTGTCTGAATATTGAGCGGGCCCTTCGTTATCTGGCGCCGTACGGATTTACGCCCGTAATGGAAACTGCAAAATATACCAGAGACCGCCTGAGTGTTGTGTATCTTGAACCTGAAGTTGCCGGCTTTGCCCTTCATCTGATGCGCGTCTAGCAGG
>CAZXJV010000097.1:0-9645 GCA_964641135.1 uncultured Treponema sp.
AAGTCAAACTCTTTTCGCCGGAAATAATCACCGCCAGCAGGGTGTGCTTCTGCGTTCTCTTCCTGCCGATATCGCACAGCTCGATCCGGTTTTCAGCAAGGCTGTTCAGCCTGTTTCGGGACGGTTCTCCCTTGACCGGACCGGTACCGTTTTACTGGGTTCCGAACTGGCCCGCAGTCTTGGAGTAGGGGTAGGCGATACAGTGACCGTCGTTGCCGTTTCGGGTGGTGCTGATACCTCGCTTTTCCCCGATCAGGGTAATTTGTTGACTGTCCGCGGTTTGTTTCGTACCGGATATCTGGAGATTGATTCAACCTACGCTTTTATTTCCCATGAAGACGGAGTACTGCTGCTGGGCGGCATACCTTTAACGGCAGCTGTCAAATTGAATGACATTGATAAAGACGGTGTTTTTTTAAGCCGTCTTCAGGCCCTGTATCCCGAACTGAAGGCTGAGTCCTGGCGCAGTTTTAACCGTGCCTTCTTCGGTGCATTACGCGTAGAAAAAAACATGCTGATGCTGCTGGTAGTTCTTATATTTGTTGTAGTAACCGTAAACATCTATCATGGTATGCGTCGGTCGGTGTATGAGCGCCGGGAAGAAATTGGGGTTCTTAAAGCCCTTGGAGGCTCTCCCTGGCGAATACAGACCGTGTTTTTGATCGGTGGACTTGGAATCGGTCTGGCAGGCAGTCTGTCCGGCCTGTTAGCCGGATTGTTGCTGGCTTCAAACATCAATGGTGTTTTCTCTTTGGCCGAGTCATCTGTAAACGGATTCAATTCATTTTTACAGGGCCTGCTGTTCCGCGAAGCCGGTCAGTCCTTTACTATTTTCAGTCCATCCTATTTTTATATCCTTGAGGTACCGGTACGCATAATCTTTGCAGAAGTTTTTGCAGTATTCTGTTTCGGTGTTTTTTCTTCAACCATGGCTGCCTGGTGGGCAAGCCGTTCTATTTTGTCTGTAAAAAGCGCGGAGGTGCTGCATTATGAGTGAGTCTGTTTTAAGTCTGAAAAACATCCGCAAGGACTTTATATCCAGCGCCGAAAAGCTGACCATCCTGAACGGTCTGGATCTGGAAGTTCCAAAAAGCAGCCGCATTATAATTACCGGAGAGTCAGGATCGGGAAAAAGTACTTTGTTGAATATTATCGGCGGACTGGAAAACCCGACATCAGGGAAGATAACAGCAGGAACCTGGCAGGTCGAAAATCTGGATGAATCCTCGTTAACCCTTTTCCGCCGTGACTATCTGGGACTGGTTTTTCAGTTTCATCATCTGCTCAAAGATTTTACAGCCCTTGAGAATGTTATGCTTCCTGCGTATATGGCAGGCTGTTCCCGTCGGGAAGCGCTGGATCGGGCCCGATCCCTCCTGGCGGATGTGCATCTTGAACACCGTTTGCACCACTTTCCTTCACAGCTTTCCGGTGGTGAACGTCAGCGTGCCTCGGTAGCCCGTGCCCTTATCAACAATCCCGAGCTGGTTCTGGCTGACGAACCGACCGGTAATCTTGATCCTGCGAATGCGGCACTGGTACGGGATCTGTTGTTTTCTGTAGTCACCAGACACGGCAAAGCTCTGGTTCTGGTAACTCATGATCATGAACTGGCTGCACTGGGCGACAGCCATTACCGCCTGATCGGCGGTACCCTGGAGCTGCAATGAAAGCACGACTGGCAGTTTTGCTTGCAAGCCGTTTCTTGGGCATCGGTGCATCCCGCAGCCTGTCCAATGCACGGAAAAGTCTGATCGGCGCAGCCTTGGGAATAGGTATAAGCCTGGTTCCCCTGGTAATCGTTCTAGTTGTTTCTGACGGGATGATTGAAGGAATTACGCGGCGTATTATAACCTTGGGTACAAGTCATATCCAGGTTGTAAATTATTCGGCAAGCGGCGGTTCAGCTCCCTCAGCCGCATGGCTCAGGGAGCTGGCCGATGACATTGTTTACCGCGATTCCAGCGGAAGCATTACCGGTGCCTGGGGCGAGCGACAGGGAACCGGAATCGCAATCGGGCCTGCAGGTCGCAATGGTGCGGTAATTCGTGCTGTTGATGCCGGTTTTTTCCGTGACAACACTGCAGCTCTTGATCTGATTACGGTAATCGATGGAGATATTTCAAGCCTTGACGGTACCACTGTCTTTATCGGAAAAAAACTGTCTGAAAAAACAGGGTTGGGCGCAGGCGATCGCCTCAGGCTGATAACCCTGCAGGATGATCCGGCTGGAGGCAGCCCGAGACCCAGGGTATGGACCTACACTGTAGGTGCTGTTATAACCTCGGGCTATCAGGAGCTGGATGCCTTGTGGCTGTTTTTACCGCTGGAACAGGGATTCAGGATTCTCGGGGAAAGCTCGGCCCGTACGTTAATCAATGTGTTTGTTGATAACCCGTTTGGAAACCTTGTTCCCGTTTTGCAGGGGATCTACCATCGTCTTCCCACATGGTGGTCGGTCTATGCATGGCCGGATCTTAACCGGTCACAGTTTCAATCGTTCCGCACAACAAAATTACTGTTGTTGTTTATCATGATGCTTATTGTATTTGTTGCTTCAATCAATGTGTCCTCGGCCCTTGTTATGCTGGTCATGGAACGCAGGCGGGAGATAGCGATTCTTAAAAGTACCGGTACCGATCCTTCAACCATTTCTGCAGCCTTTGTTCTTGCAGGTTTCATGACAGGTTTCGCCGGCCTTTTAACAGGATTGCCGGCCGGAATTTTACTATCCTTGCATATCAACAGTATATTTACGAAAATGGAAAATGGATTAAACGTGGCACGTTCTTTCTTCTGGCGTCTAACCGGGCAGGGAAGCGAACCGCTGGCAATCCACCTGCTTGATCCGGAGTATTACCTGGAACATATTCCGGTAGTTCTTTCCGTATCAGATTTATATATCATTTCCTGTGGAACATTGATTCTTTCTGTACTTGTTTCCATGATACCTGCATGGCGGGCCGGTACTGAAAAGCCGCTTGATACCTTGAGGAAGATATAATGAAATGCGATAACTGCGGTGAACGTCCTGCGGTAATTTTTGTGCAGCAAGTGTCCCGGGAAACAACTATCGAGCTTCATCTGTGCGAACAATGCGCCGCGCAGCGAGGTTTAAGTACCGGCACAAACAAGATAGATATTTCTCTCGGCGGATTGTTCTCAAATATACTGGAAGGTACACAGGATGCCTCGCGGGATACGAGAACCTGTTCTTTCTGCGGCAGAACAGCAGCACAAATACACAAACTGAAGAAAGCAGGCTGTCCTGAGTGTTTCGCCGGTTTCCGCAGCGAGATTGTAGCACTGATGCGCTCGGAAGGAATTGATGTCGCATGGAACGGTACCCTGCCGGGAGCTCCCGAAGGAACGCGGGCTGCCAGTATAAATCGTGACGATCTGAAGCGTGAACTGCAGCGTGCTATCGAAAACGAGGACTATGAAATGGCTGCATACTATCGGGACCGCCTTCGTTCCCTGGGGGCTCAGTGATGAGTGAAGAAACAGAAACAGGTGCCTGGTACGCGGAACCCGGTTCGGATAATGATGTAGTCCTTGCTTCCCGTGTTCGTCTTGCCCGAAACCTTACACAATTTTGTTTTCCGGCATCCATCAAATCCGATGATGCAGAACGGGTTCAATCTCTTGTTTTTGACGCATTTAATCATCTGCCTTCCGCCGACCGGTTTCAGATGGTACGAATGTCGAATATTGATTCTGCAGGACGCAAAATTCTTGCCGAACGGGGAGTAATCAGCAGCGACTCGGGTTTTGAACCCTGGAGAGCTGTTCTTGTGCGCAATGACGGGGTTGTTTCGGCTACTGTGAATATGGAAGACCATCTCAGGCTTGCTGTTTTCAGACCCGGCTTTAATTTCGAATCAGCCTGGGATGAACTGGATAATCTTGATGGTGATTTGCAACATCATTTACGTTTTTCCGCTCTTGCAGATTTCGGATATCTTTCACAAAATTTTGACTCGGTTGGAACCGGCTTGCGGGTATCGGCTTTGGTTTCATTGCCGGCTCTGTCATTTACCGGAGTTCTTGAACGTGTAATTCGGGACCTTATGGCTCAAGGATTTTTAATACGAGGGTATTATGGCTTTGGCGGCGCTGAATCTCTTGGTGCCCTGTATCAGCTGTCCAATATGCATTGTGCCGAAGGCTCGGCTGCAAGCCAGTTATCCCGTATGGATACAACCGTACGCAAGATTATTGAACTTGAGCGAAAAAGCCGGGAAGAATTGCTTAATACTATGCCCACAACAATCGAAGATATAGTATATCGTGCTGTAGTTGTAGCGCGATATGCCCGTTTCATTCAGCTTAATGAGGGCGTTGAACTGGTTTCCCGCATCAAACTGGCCTTGAACCTTGGTTTGGTGCAGGGAGTGGATGATTCAACCCTGACTGCTTTATTGTATCGGGTGCAACCTGCTCATCTGAATTTTGTTTTATCAGGTGGAAGTATTATCATTGAAGATGATGTGCAAGGCGAGGACCGCCGGGTTGAACGTCTTCGGGCAATCATTATCCAGGAAGTTCTGAAACAAATGGATATCCGCGAAAGGAAAAGGTAGGATACGTGTTCAAAGGATTGTCGCAGCGTGCTCAAAAATTGCTCACCGTACAAAGCCAGGAGGAAGCGAAACGCTCGGGTGCTGACCAGCTCGTACCTGAACACGTCATGCTGGCCATGCTTCGCGGAGCTGACGGGACAGGATTTTCTGTTTTACAAAGTCTTAAAATAAACATATTATCGCTCCAGCTTCAGCTCGAACAATCCCTGCCTCCCCGTTCGGGTGCTGTAATCTTTGGCGACATTCCTCCCTCGCGCCGCCTGAGAGGAATGCTGGACGCCGCATCTATCGAAGCCCGAACCCTCAGACATGATTACATCGGAACCGAGCATATACTATTGGCCTGTATCCGCGAAGCCCAAAGCGTGATGAACCATTTTTTTGAAAAGGAAGCGATATCCATAGACGAGATACGCATCTCCGTTCAGGAACTGACCGCGATGCGTGATGCAGCCCTTGTAAAAAAACGACCTGCTGCTGAGGCACAACCACAGCGATCGGTAAGCCTTCTTGCAGAATACAGCAGAGATCTTACTGCCATGAGCCGGGAGCATAAACTTGATCCTGTTGTCGGCAGGGAAACAGAAATTCGCAGGCTTGTGCAGATCTTGTCAAGACGCAATAAAAATAATCCGGTTCTGGTTGGCGAACCCGGAGTGGGCAAGACTGCGGTGGTGGAAGGACTTGCAGAACGCATTGTTCTTGAACGTGTACCGCGAAATCTTGTCGGTAAACGCCTGCTTGTTCTTGATCTTGCTTCCGTGATAGCCGGTACAAAATATCGCGGTGAGTTTGAAGAACGTCTCAAGCGTATCATGAAAGAAATTGTCGAAGCCGGAAACATAATTCTGTTCATAGACGAGATTCATACGATAATAGGTGCCGGAGGGGCCGAAGGTGCAATGGATGCCTCAAACATGCTTAAACCGGCCCTTGCCCGGGGTGAACTGCAGTGTATAGGCGCAACAACCCTTGCAGAGTACAGGAAGTATTTCGAACGCGATGCAGCGCTTGAACGCCGGTTTCAAAGGGTTGCTATTGATGAACCGGATGCCCGTACTACTCTTGAGATTCTTCGCGGAATTTCAGGCAGATACGAAAAACATCACGGGGTATCATACACCCCGGCGAGTCTTGAATCAATCGTTGAACTGTCCAGACGTTATCTTACAGACCGTTTCTTTCCGGACAAGGCGATTGACGTTCTGGATGAAGCCGGCGCCATGAAAAAGATTGAAGCTGATATCCGCCCCGATGAATTGCCTGAACTTGAGCAGCGGATAGCCGAGCTTGTAAATGATAAAAAGGCTATGGTGCAAAGCCAGGATTACGAACGGGCTGCCCTGATCCGCGATGAAGTCAAACATCTAAAGGCCCGTGTAGAAGATCTCAGGCGCCAATGGCAAAACCCGGATCCTGATGCTGTTCACATCGTGCAAAGCGAAGACGTAGCCAGGGTCGTATCGGTTATGACCGGAATCCCGGCAAGCACCCTCAGTGAATCAGAGACAGTGCGCCTGATGCATATAGAAGATGAACTGCACCGCACTATAATCGGCCAGAATGATGCCATTCAGGTCATTGCAAGCGCTATACGCCGCTCACGTGCCGGAATATCTTCCACCCGCCGTCCCCTCGGTTCGTTTATTTTTCTCGGACCAACCGGTGTCGGAAAAACCCTTCTGGCAAAAACTCTGTCGCGGTTTTTATTCGGTACCGAGGATTCTCTGGTCAGAATTGACATGAGCGACTATATGGAAAAACACAATTCTTCCCGCCTTGTGGGTGCCCCTCCGGGCTATGTGGGCTATGAAGAAGGCGGCGTACTGACAGAGAAAATTCGCCGGAATCCCTATTCTGTTGTCTTGCTGGATGAAATAGAAAAAGCTCATCCTGATGTGTTTAATCTTTTGCTTCAGGTACTGGAAGAAGGTGAGCTTCGCGACAATCTTGGACATGTCGTAAATTTCCGCAATACCGTAATTATAATGACCAGCAATGCCGGAGCCCGCCATATTTCACATGACAGCCGCCTTGGTTTTTCAACAAATGACGGCGGAGTTCTGTCATACGAGGACATACGTCAAAGTGCAATGACTGAACTCAAGCGTATATTCAATCCGGAGTTCATAAACCGTGTCGATGATATCGTAGTCTTTAACGCTTTAAACCGTAAAGAAGTAGCCAGTATCCTTGACATTCAGATTTCCGAGCTTGAACAACGGCTTGATGAACAGGAACTGGCTCTTAAACTAAAACCGGCAGCCCGAACCTATCTTGTTGAAAACGGCTATGATCCCTCTTTCGGGGCGCGTCCGATGCGGCGTCTTGTTCAGCGTGAAATTGAAGACCCGCTTTCCCTGATGATTATTTCAGGACGCTGTACCCGGGGGGATCTGATACAGGCAGACTGCCGTTCCGGGAAACTTTCATTGAAGGTAGTTTCCCGTCCTCCTGCGGCACTGTTGCCCGAACATACAAGCACTATAGAAGAGCTGAACGAGGAACACAGCTGCAACCCGGTAAATTGACCAACACCTGACAGAACTGTTATAGTGCCTTTTATGAAACTTTCAGCGTTTGGTACAAAACTGACCGGCGAATCCGGAATTCTGCAGCTGATGGACGACCTTGGACGCCCCTTTCCCGATGGTGTTAAACCCCACCGCCTTGGCGGAGGGAATCCCGCCCGTGTTCCCCAGGTCGAGCAGGTTTATCGCCGCGAAATGGAACGTCTTATGGGTTTCCATGACGCCTTTGAACAGGTTATTTCAGCCTATGACGCTCCCCAGGGACGCCACCTGTTTCTTGATGCTGTTGCAAGTTTTTTTCGCCGGGAATACGGCTGGCCTGTTACACCGGAAAATGTTGCTGTTACCAATGGAAGCCAGGCAGCATTCTTTTATCTTTTTAATCTGTTGTCCGGAAAATCTCCCGAGCGGCGTACCATCCTGTTCCCTCTTGTGCCCGAATACATCGGCTATGCCGACCAGGGAATAGATCCGGGGTGTTTTGTAACCCTGCCTGCACGTATCGAACCCGACGGTGAACATCTTTTCAAGTATTTTATTGATCTTCCTCTCGTTGAAGAATACCTTGCCGCTCATCCGGAAGTAGCAGCTCTGTGTGTGTCACGGCCTACAAATCCCACGGGAAACGTATTGACAGACGGTGAAATCCGTTCACTTGCCGCCCTTGCACGGCGCTACGGTATTCCGCTGATGATTGACAATGCCTACGGTACCCCTTTCCCCAACATCATTTATCCGGATCGCATGTATGATGGCACCGGTGTCGAACCGGTACCGTACTGGGACGAAAATACTATCCTCTCCATGAGTCTGTCAAAAATCGGTCTTCCCACGCTTCGAACCGGAATTGTTATCGCACCGCCTGATGTAATCAAGGCCGTCTCGGCGGTGAATTCAATCGCAGCTCTTGCCTCCGGATCTCTCGGTCAGGTTTTGGCGGAAGGCCTTATCCGGACCGGCGAACTGAAAAAACTTGCAGACAATGCTGTCAGGCCCTTTTATAAGTCCCGTCTGGAAAAAGCCCTGGACTGGACTGCCGAATTCTGGACTGGCAGAAACTACCGCCTTCATCGCTGTGAGGGAGCACTTTTTTTATGGATGATGATGGACGATCTTCGTGTTTCCTCGCGGGATCTGTACTTCAGGCTGAAAGAGAAGGGCGTGGTCGTCGTACCCGGCGAATATTTCTTTTTTGGCCTTGAATCCGGCAGCCCCGAAGAAACAGCCTGGAAAAATCACCCGCACCGCTACAGCTGTCTCAGGATCAATTACACCGGGAACCCCGACGAAGTACGCGACGGCCTTCGCCTGATTGCATCCACCTCTGCTGAACTCAGGCGATAAACCGCAGGGTCAGATAACGGTATTATCCGGTACGACAGCGTTTTTTGTTACAACGTAAATACCGTCTACCACATGATAAAAACCGTAGTCTCCGTCAGGGGGAATAACACCGTAACCGATGCTTACACCCGAGCCGATCCTGGCGTTTTTGTCGATAATGGCACGCCTGATTTTACTTCCGGTACCGATTCCTGTCGGAGGCTGTTTTTTTGCCCTGTTTTCATCCAGTTCAGTATCGGTTTCATAAAAGTCAGCACCCATACAGATTACGCCGTCAAGCTCACACCCGCTTTCAATGATTGAGCGTATACCGATAACGGACCGGGTGATTGATGCATTTGTAATTACACAGCCTTCGGCCGCACTTACCCGGTCAAGCCGGGCGCTGTTAATCTTGGAAGGCGGCAGGTTAAGGTTGTTGGTATAGATCGGAGCGTCCTCGTCATAGAAGTTGAACTTCGGTGTAATCTCTGTCAGATCGATAGTGGAATCGTAAAAATTCCTGATGGTTCCGATATCTTCCCAGTAGCCGTCATAGACGTAGGCCTGAACGTTATATCTGCGTATAGCCTCGGGTATAACCTGTTTGCCGAAGTCTTTCAGGTCATTGTCAAGAGAATCTTCCATGGTGTCTGCATTAAAAATATAGATACCCATGGACGCAAGATAATCCTTGCCGGCCGGTGTACCCTTTACCCGTGCTTCTTCCGGTATGATCCAGTCAGATATGTCCTGTTCCGGACCCGGCTTTTCCATGAACTCCGTAATCCTGCTGGCGGTATCGGTTTTCAGAATACCGAATCCGGATGCATCTTCCCGGTTGACAGCTGTACAAGCGATGGTTATGTCTGCCCCGGATTCCTGATGCTGCCGTAAATAGGCAGCAAGGTCCATCCGGTACAGCTGATCCCCTGACAGAATGATGTAGTGTGTAGGTTTCTGCACCTTGAAATGCTGGAAATTTTTGCGCACAGCGTCAGCGGTGCCCTCATACCAGCCTGTATGCTCAAAGGTTTGTTCTGCTGCAAGAATTTCTACAAAGCCTCCCGAAAATGAATCAAAGGTGTAGGCATGTGCAATATGCATGTGCAGGGACGCAGAGTTGAACTGGGTTAAAATATAAATATTGCGAAAACCTGAATTAATACAGTTTGATATGGGAATATCAACAATGCGGTGTTTGCCGC
>CAZXJV010000098.1:0-9467 GCA_964641135.1 uncultured Treponema sp.
CGTCTTTTTTTACCAAAATATCAGGATCATCCCAGATTGCATTACTCATTGTCAGATAAACCGGTGTCTGGCCGACATTACGCCCATCAACAAACACATCAGCACCCTTCACATTAGAATCAATGGTTACACGGCTGCTGCTGACGCATCCGGTAAACGCGGTTGCCATAAGGACAACCAGTACAAACACCGCTACTGCACGAAATTTCATAAAAACTCCTCTATTGGTAATCACAGGCACACCTGTGCCTGAAAGTCAGTATAGCAAGCCTTTTATCGTTTTTCAATTTTTTTAAATATACTTCGAGAATCCGGATGGGGATTCTTTTGAATCAGCATGATAAGCAGTTCCTCGACAGCAGCAAGGCCGGCTACTGCCAGAACTGCAATCATGAGGACTCTGTGCGGTGTCGTGAAAAGAGCGTACACCAGCAGACCAAAGGCGCCTATCCCTGCCGCCTTGTTCATCACAGTATGCAGCACCCAGGGCCGACCGTTTCGAACAGTACACACTCCAAGAGCAAGGAACCGCACCGCTGTTATCGCGACAAGCGGTATAACCCAGGGGACAAGCACTGACCGGCGCCACAAAACCAGATGAAGGACAAGGGCCAAGGCAAAAACAAAATCACCCAGGGAATCAAGGCGGGCACCAAGGGTGGTTACTGCATTCAAACGCCGGGCAAGCGGGCCGTCGGCAAGATCGGTCAATATGCAAAAGCCTGCAAGGACGGCCAAAGCAGCCGGGCGATCCGGCAAAAAGGGAAGAGGTAAGGCAGCTGCAACCCGCAACAGGGAAAGCAGGTTCGGAATGTGTTTTTTGTGTGGAATGTAATCAGATAAACGCATACACTGGAGTATAGCCCCATCTGGCTCACAGAGGAAACCATGAAAATAACCCGACGCCGCTTTCTGGTGTTTGCTTCAGTACTTTTCACCTTCCTTGGTGCAACAACGAATCTTGCCGCCCGGAACACCTGGCCGCAATATTCCGGCACACCTGCCGGTCCGGCGGCTTTTATCCGGACAGCAGGGAACCGGCTGGTCCTCCCCGACGGCAGTCCCTTTCTGATCAAAGGGATAGCCTTCGGCAACAATATCTGGAACAACCCTGCTCATCCGGATCAGATAACACACCACGGACCAGAAGATTTTTTTACGGTCAAAAAACTTGGATTCAACACTATAAGATTTTACCTGAATTACCGGCTTTTTGAGGATGATGAAAGCCCATACCGGTATAAAGAATCCGGATTTACCTGGCTTGAAAACAATATAGCTGCAGCCCGCTCGGCAGGACTGTATCTTATTCTTAACATGCACCTGCCCCAGGGAGGCTATCAATCTACCGGCACGGGCGACGCCCTGTGGACTGACCCGGAAAACCAGAAACGTCTTGTTTCTTTGTGGACAGAAATAGCACGACGGTACAAGGATGAGGAGACTATTCTGGGATACGGTCTGGTAAACGAGCCGGTTCCTGTCGACGGTGTTGCACAATGGACTACCCTTGCCCAAAACATTATCAACGGGATACGCAGTGTGGATACATATCATCTACTCTTTGTAGAACGCGCCTGCTGGCTTAAAAATGAACCGACAGAAGCAGAACGAGCCAGCCTTTTTTTTCCGCAGGGGTTGGTGGACCCGGGGCCGCATCAAAATATTGTACTTGAATTTCATATGTACGAGCCTATGGATTTTACCCATCAAAACGCTCACTGGATTGAGTCGCTTGGCGCTACTGCAGCGTCATACCCGGACGAAACCCGCATTCTGGCTGACGGACGAAAATGGGCGGGTTTTTCTGACACCGGCCCTGCTCTTGCAGCAGGAACAAGCAGATGGAGAAATCTTCCCGGAAGGCCATACCGGGTGACGAATCCGGAGTTCAGGATTGCCAGACCTGTTATTCAGGCCCAGGGTCTTGGTCCTGACGGGATTGTGTACGCTGACTCAATAGAAATCAAGGAATATTCGCCGGCAGGCAGACTGCTCCGAACCATGAACTTTACGCCTGGAGCAGAAGGAGAGATCTGGTATTTCTGGTCGCAAAACGGATCAGGGAGCGCGACCGCTGTGCCGCGTATATCAGGCGCACGTTCTGCACAGACGATACAGATAACAGGGACAACCGGCGATGCAAACTATGGGCTTTCCTCACGGCAATTTATCGTTCACCAAAACCACAGCTACACCATATCGGGAAGAATTCGGGGCGAAAATATTCCCGCAGACGCACTGGTGCGATTCCGGATCGATTTCGATTCTGCCGATGCACTATACTCATGGAACAAGAACTATCTTGAATCTGTCATTGAACTCTACTCCGGCTATTCACGTACCCATTCCGTTCCGTTGTATCTGGGAGAGTTCGGCAGCATCATCTACAGTTTTGAACAAAACCGCGGAGGCGAACGCTGGGTCGCCGACATGCTGGAAATCCTTACAGCCCGTGAAATCAACTACACGTATCACACCTATCATGAAACCAATTTCGGGCTGTATACGAACACGGACTCACAGCTACCAGACCCGACTGCGATAAACGAAAAACTACGCTCAGTGTTCCTCCGGTGGCAGTAGGGAGAAACAGATTGATTATCGTGCTACCTACCGGTCGGTATACTGCTTTCTGCTACCCTACCTACCGGTCGGTATACTGCTTTCCGCTGCCCTACCTACCGGTCGGTATACTAAACTCTCTAAGCCTACCTACCGGTCGGTATATCACCCACCCCTCATAGCCAATCAACCCGCAATCGGCTATACTGCCGGCTATGGCAAAGACTACCGACGACAAAAAAATTATTTACACTATGCACCGTGTCTCACGCAGCCACGGCACCAAGCAGGTTCTGAAGGATATCAGCCTCTCCTATTTTTACGGCGCCAAAATCGGCGTTCTCGGCCTTAACGGCTCCGGTAAATCAAGCCTCCTGCGCATCCTGGCAGGCGTGGATACCGAGTTCACCGGCGAAACCTCCTGCGCTCCGGGCTACACCATTGGCTACCTGGAACAGGAACCCCACCTCGCCAGCGGCAAAACCGTCAAAGAAGTTGTTTCCGAGGGCGTCCAGGCAACCATGGACCTTCTGGCCGAGTTCGACGCTATCAACGAAGCCTTCGGCGATCCCGATGCCGACATGGACAAACTCATGGAACGCCAGGCAAAGGTTCAGGATCAGCTTGACGCAGCGGGCGCCTGGGAGCTCGACAATCAACTGGATTTAGCCATGGACGCACTGCGTTGTCCGCCGGCTGATCAGGTCGTTGATGTGCTTTCAGGAGGCGAGCGCCGCCGGGTTGCCCTGTGCCGTCTGCTCCTGCAAAAACCTGACATCCTCCTCCTTGACGAACCGACCAACCATCTGGACGCCGAAACCGTCGCCTGGCTTGAGCGTCATCTTCAGCAATACGAAGGCACTATCATCGCTGTTACCCACGACCGCTACTTTCTGGATAACGTGGCCGGCTGGATCCTCGAGCTGGACCGCGGCGAAGGCATACCCTGGAAGGGAAACTATTCAAGCTGGCTTTCCCAGAAATCGGACCGCCTTGCAAAAGAAGAAAAGGGCGAGTCCGACCGCCGCAAACAGCTTGAGCGCGAACTGGAATGGATCGCCATGAGCCCCAAGGGCCGCCATGCCAAAAGCAAGGCACGCATCAATCAGTATGAAAAACTCCTTGCGGATGACGGGCGCGAAAAGGTGCGTGACACAAAAATCACCATACCCGCCGGCCCCCGCCTTGGCAATAAAGTCATTGAGGCCAAAACTCTGGCCAAATATTACGGCGACCGCATTCTCTTTGAAAACGTTGACTTCATGATCCCGCCCGGAGCTATAGTCGGAATCATCGGCCCGAACGGCGCCGGTAAGACTACGCTATTTAAACTGATAGCAGGAGCCGCCGGACAGGAGGTTCTCACCGGAGGCCCCAACGGCGAAACAGCCATCGTCAAACCGGACGCAGGCGAAATATCCCTCGGCGACTCCGTACGCCTTACCTACGTTGATCAGATGCGCGGCAAGCTTGATCCCGACAAAACCGTCTGGGAGCAGCTGTCCGATGGTCTGGATGTTATAAAGCTCGGTGCTGTTGACTCGAACGGACGGCCGGTAAACGGTCCGGTACGCGAAGTCAATTCCCGTGCCTATTGTTCCTGGTTCAATTTCTCGGGTGCAGACCAGTCCCGCAAAGTCGGGGTGCTGTCCGGTGGTGAACGCAACCGACTTAATCTTGCAATGATGGTAAAGGCCGGTGCAAACGTTCTGCTGCTGGACGAACCGACCAACGACCTTGACGTAAACACCATGCGCGCCCTGGAAGAAGCCCTGGAAAGCTTTGCCGGTTGTGCACTGGTTGTCAGCCACGACCGCTGGTTCCTTGACCGCATCTGCACTCACCTTCTGGCCTTCGAAGCCGACGGCCAGGTTGTCTGGTATGACGGAAACTGGAGCGAATACGCCGAATGGAGGCGCGCTACCTACGGTAAAGACGCAGAGACCCCGCACCGCGGTGTATACCGCAAACTGGAACGATAAAAAAACCGCCGGCTGGTCCGGCGGTTTTTTTTATCGTATACAACAATGACGGGCAGCTTAAAACATCTGCTTTGCAATATCGTCAAGCACCCAGTCAAGAACCGGGTCGCGACCCGCCATCACATCCTCCGGCAATAGAGGTATGTGCACCTGGGGATACAACACCGGATCATCCTTGCGGGTCCGGTCCGGCCGCAGATGCTGACCGGTGCTGATCTGTCCGGTAAATCGTGAAACCGGCAGCTGGAAGGGCCACACCGAAGCATAAAAATCCGGCTTCTGAGCGCTGGGTTCACCTACAACAATATATTGGTCATTATCTATCAATGAACCTGACCAGATAGTAGCCGCGCTATAGGTGTTGTTGCCTATCAGAACATAGACCGGGCCAGAAAAGCGTCTCTCCCGTCCGCCAATCGCAAGCCGTCCCAGTAGTCTGGTTTCCATAGAATTATTACTCGCAAAAATCAGTGCAGGATTGATTCGCCGTGTAAAATCAGAGTTGCGGTGCCACCAGCGCCAGGAATTACCGGGCCTATCCTTTTCAAGAAAGGATTGAAACAAGAAACCCGTTGTGCTGTAACCGCCACCGTTATTCCGCAGGTCAACAATCAGATTCCGGACACCACGCTGAGTAATTTCTGCAAAGAAGGACTCAAAATACGGGTATGCAAAAGAATGATCTACAAGCATACTGTTCAGCTGAAAATAGGCAGTTGCTTCATCAACATATCCGTAATAAAAAAGATCCGAACGCGGCCGGGTCAGCGGATGTAGGGATCGTTCTGAACCGGTATACAAGGGACTGCGCACAAGGGGAAGCAACCAGTCCCGTCCGCCGGCAGTAAACTCAAAACGGTCCGCTTCCGGAATAAGGCCAAAAAGCCGGGCCCGCGCAAGATCTTTACGCCCCTCTCCATTCAAAACACCGGCAATTCGGCCAAGCGCAATAAGGTCGTTTTCACAGCCGTACCAGCGGCAGGCTTCAGCAATCAGATCCTGAACCGGTCTGCCATGGACACTTTCAACCTCAAGATTCAGAACAGACCGGTCAATTCCCGGCGATGCTCTCGTCACAAAGAGGCGTGAATCATAGATTCCGAACTGCACCGGAGCATAGACCCCGGAAGAACCGGCAATGTCATCACCAAAACTGAACCCGGTGTGACTGTCACCTAGCAAAGCGACCGTTTCCATAAGAGCCATTTTCCATACGGTTTCATCGGCAGTTTCCAGCTCAGTGTGCAGCTGCACCCAACGCTGCTTCCATTCAGTCCCTGAATAGGTTTTTTTACCGGCAGGATGAGTTGTACGCAAGAAATCAGCAAGCCATAAAAAGTCTTTCTGATAGTCATTTGACTTCCGATACAAAGCGGTCCTTTCCACAGGCATTGCAAGCGGAGCTGCAAACCGCAGCCAGACCGTATACCCGGCTGTTATCCAGGCACACAGCACAGCAGCTGCAACAAGCACAATACGAATCCTCTTTTTCATTCAGCAACTCCAAGAAAATCCAGATTCTGATCCCACAGCCAGCGGGAAGCAGCATGTGTACCTATATGTTTTTCAACGGCCTCAATCACCGGGTAATAAAAGGCATAATGATCCAGGCCGTCAAGCGGCATGTCCGAACCGAACAGAACCCGGTCAGAGCCAAGCGCGTCAATAGCCTTTAGTGCATACTCGGCAGGAACCCAGCTGGTATCGCACCAGAGCTGGGCATCCTTTTTTTCGCATGCAGTCTGCAGCACTTCTATACCGTACTGCAGATCACCGCCCAGATTAATATGATACAACACGGTACGCACACGGGGATGGCGGCGTGCCAGGGCATAAATAAGAGCCGGATCAGAGGTTCCCGGTGAGCTGTGAAACACAACCGGCAGATCATACTCCTCTGCCAAATCCATAAACGGGTCATACGCTGGATCATCTGCTGCAAGGTTCAGCATATACGGGTGAAACTTGAGGGCGCGATACACTCCGCTGCGCAGTTCATGGCGCAAACCATCCGCATCCTGATGTCCGGGCTGACACACAGCGGCAGGAAACCATAATGGATGGGCCCGGCACAGATCTGCCATAGTGCGGGCAGCCGTCAGCTGATCATGTACAGGAACACCGCCCGGTTCATGTCCGGGTGTTTCGAGCCCGTCAAGGCTGGAAAGCAGAACACCGCCGATATTTTCCTTTCTGCACAACTCCTCTATAAGCTCGCCTGAACAATTTTTTTCATGAAACCGGCCTGCATGTCCGTGCATGTCAAATATTCTATATTCCATTAAAAACCTCCACAAACCCGCTGTGCTGATAATCTTGTAGTTCAAGCATAGCATGTTTTTTCTTGACTCACCCAAAAAACGCATTGATAATGACTGCTGATTTTTTATGAAAAAAACGGAGGAAGTGTCATGAACACCGTACTCAGACCGGTCATCGAAGTCCTGAAAGATAAATGTGTTAACTGTCACCGCTGCATTGCCGTGTGCCCTGCGAAGATGTGCAACGACGGATCAGGCGCTCATGTTGAAATCCACAGCGATCTGTGTCTGGGATGCGGCGAATGTATTACTGCCTGCACCCATGGTGCACGCCGCGGTATTGATGATTCCGAACAGTTTTTTAACGATCTGGCAGCCGGCATACCAATAGTCGCGATTGTCGCACCGGCCGCCGCCGCCAGTTTTGGAGGCAACTACCTGCAGCTCAACGGCTGGCTGGCATCCCTCGGCGTCAAGGGTTTTTTTGATGTCAGTTTCGGTGCTGAACTAACCGTAAAATCCTATCTGGAATTCAAGAAGGCCCATAATCCCACATGCATCATCGCACAGCCCTGTCCCACACTGGTAACCTTCATTGAATTGTACCGTCCGGAACTGATTCCCATGCTTGCACCGGCAGACAGTCCGATGGCTCACACCATGAAGATGATCCGCCGTTTTTATACCCGGTTCAAAGATCACAGGATTGCCGTACTTTCACCCTGCTACTCTAAACGCCGGGAATTCGATGCAATCGGCCTCGGCGACTACAATGTTGCCTTTAACTCGCTTGAAAAAAAACTTTCAGAGCGTGGAGAAACAATTGCTTCGTTCGCAGAACGCGACTACGACACGCCACCTGCAGAACGGGCTGTTCTATTCTCTGCTCCGGGCGGTCTGATGCGCACTGCGGAGCGCGAAGTTCCGGGACTGATCGAGCGAACACGCAAGATCGAAGGTCATCCGGAAATTTACCACTACCTCGCTCATCTCGGCAATGCCATCAAAAAGGGCGAAGCACCCATCCATGATCTAATTGATTGTCTCAATTGTGAAATGGGCTGCAACGGGGGGCCCGGAACAAGCAATCGCGGCAAACACCCGGATGCTGTAGAAGGTGCAATCGAGAAACGCAGCATGGAACACAAAGCCCGTTTTGCGTCACATACATTGTTCAGGTCTGCACAAAAAGCGAAGCGAAAATTAAAAAAGCTTGTTGACTCATACTGGGAACCCGGGCTCTACAACCGCAGCTACACTGACCGGTCCGAATCATTCAAAGCTATGGTCCGCAAACCTTCCCCCGAAGAAATCAATATAATCCACAAACGCACCCACAAAACAAAACCGGAACATATCCTTAACTGCGGAGCCTGCGGTTATAACAGCTGCGAACAGATGGCGGTTGCAATAATCAACGGATTAAACCGCCCCGAAAATTGCCGCCACTATATGAGCGTTGAAGTTTCTCTTCTTCATAACACGCACAAAGATGAAATTAACGACATCATCAGCTCTGTTTCAGCAACAAGTGTTGTACGCCTGGAAAGAAACATCGGGGATATCCGGACCCTGGCCGATGGATCTACCGAGATGGCAAGCTGTGTGGTAGAATCGTCTTCGTCGATAGAGCAGATGGTCGCGAACGTCCAGTCCATTACCCGGGTTCTGGAACAAAACGCACAATCGGTTCAGTCTCTGGAAGTTGCATCCGAAACCGGTCGCGAGGGGCTGGACCACATTGCCGCCCTGATCGGCCAGATTGCCGGCCAGTCTGATGGCATGATCGAAGCCAGTACCGTCATCCAGCGGATTGCAAGTCAAACAAATCTTTTGGCTATGAACGCCGCTATTGAAGCAGCTCATGCAGGCCAGTACGGCCGGGGCTTTGCCGTAGTAGCAGACGAAATACGCAAGCTTGCAGAAAACGCGGGTACACAGGCTTCATCAATCTCCAGGGTGCTCAAAAATCTTAAAGGGTTGATTGACCAGACAACTGATTCTTCGCGCGAAGCGCAGCGACGGTTCGGGCAGGTCCTGTCACTGACGGCACAGGTCCGGGAACAGGAAGCCCTAATACGAAACGCTGCCGAAGAACAAAGCGTCGGAGGCAAACAGGTTCTTGAAGCGCTGACACAGATAAACCGGCTTACTGCAACCGTCAAGGACCAGTCAGCCGATCTGTTGCGCTCAAGCTCCGAAATACTTACCGAGATTACCCGCCTTGCGCAGATGAGCAAAGAAAACGCTGTTCCACTAAATGCAGCATCAGCTGATGACGAGTCAGATGCTGCCGACCTTGTATATGAGCTTGTTTCGCCTGAATCAGAGAACTCGGTACAGTTATTTGATCCTGTCCCCCTTCCTGAAGGGGACCTCTAACAGGCTGATGCCAAAGGCAATCGTGCCTTTGGCATTAGTTTTAATAATGTCACAATTTTTGTGGTTTTTCTATAGACCACAGAATAAAAAAAGGGCTGCAAGACAGGGTACCAGCACATAATGCGCTTTCGGGAACCCTGTAAAACAGCCCTTTACTGTCCGCAGGACCACTCCTGCGGACAGTCTTATCAGCGTACGCTCACACTGACATTATCCACATATACCCACTTGGATGTTCCGTTCATATAACTCAGGAAGCGGAGCTTCATGGCACTGC
>CAZXJV010000099.1:0-9366 GCA_964641135.1 uncultured Treponema sp.
TTTTTGCTAATGGTTTTCAGTTGTGATTCAATCGCCTGGTTTCTGGGAATGCTGCTTGGCGGAAACAACCGCGGTATTGTTCCTGCCAGTCCCAATAAAAGCTTGTCAGGCTTTATTGGTGCATACATCGGTTCATTAAGCGCAGGATTAATCGCATGGGTATATTTCCCGGATGTTTTTTCCAATAATCCTTTCAAATTACTTGTTCTCGGCGCAGGTACTGCAACAGCAGCGATTGTAGGTGATATTGTAGAATCAATAATGAAGCGCTCGGCAGCAATTAAAGATTCAGGGAATTTAGTACCCGGACGCGGTGGAGTTCTTGACAGTATCGATTCTGTTGTTTTTGCAGCGCCGGTGTATTATATACTGTGCGACCTTTTATTCGGATTTTAAACCATGAAACGGGTAATAATACTGGGGATTACAGGATCAATCGGAAGAAGCGCACTTGACTGTATACGAAGAAATCCTGAACGCTATAGTCTTGCTGGTATATCTGCACACCGTAACTCGGGTGAACTCATTAAAATAACTAATGAGTTTCCCGACTGTTATGCTGTTTTATCCGGTTTTGAAAAAGACCAGAATCCAGCGCCTGGCCGTCTATACTGTGGAGATTCAGCTCTACACGAAATGATATCTGCTACTTCTGCAGATATTGTTGTAAACGGAATTTCAGGAGCTGCAGGGCTTCGTCCTTCGATTTCTGCATTGGAAAGCGGAAAAGATATTGCTCTGGCGAATAAAGAAACGATAGTTATGGCCGGTAAACTTATTCGCGAGCTGGCCTCTGCGAACAAGGCGCGCATACTTCCCGTTGATTCCGAGCATTCTGCTGTCTTTTCGCTGATTGAAGCTCACGGTATCGAAATTATCGACCAGGTTATTCTTACAGCATCAGGCGGGCCGTTTCGAACCTGGTCGACAGATCAGCTGGCAAAAGCCACAGCTGCTGATGCGTTGCGCCACCCTACCTGGTCTATGGGTTCAAAAATTACAATTGATTCTGCATCTCTGGCGAATAAAGGTCTGGAAGTAATCGAAGCCTGCCGGCTGTTCGACCTCACTGCCGATCAGGTCAAGGTTGTTGTACATCCGGAAAGCCTGATCCATTCCATGATCAGAACACGTGACGGAATCCTGTACGCTCAAATCTCCCCCCCGGATATGCGCCATCCGATTCTCCATGCACTCAGCTGGCCTGAAGTATATTCTAACCATCTACAACACCTGAATCTTGAAACATCCTGTTCATTTACTTTCGAACCCCCACGATGGAACGATTTTCCTCTGCTAAAACTTGCATACGATGCGGCCGGACGTAGCGGTAGCGCGACAATTGCATATAATGCAGCAAATGAAATAGCTGTTGAAGCATTTCTGGCAGGCAAGATTTCATTCACATCGATTTCTGCAGTTGTCAACAATGTACTGGAAAATGACTGGAGTATGGAACCTTCTGATTTTGAAACTGTTTATCATTACGATAACGAAGCAAGAAGATTAGCCCGGGAGGCTATCGACAAGGTGAATTCATGATACAAATTTTTCTTGGATTATTGGCACTCGGTATAGTAATTTTTATACATGAAGTTGGTCATATGGTTATGGCCAGAATAAATGGTGTTGAAGTACTGAATTTTTCAATTGGCTGGGGTCCTGTTCTACTTCGAAAAAAAATTGGACAAACCGAGTATCGCCTCTCGCTGTTTCCTGTCGGCGGGTATTGCGGTATGAAGGGTCAGGATGCAATGATTGATGCACTGAAAAGCGAGAGTGGAGAAATTGCTCGCGAACAAGGATCTTTTTTTGCAGCACACCCATTCAGACGTCTTCTGATTTCATTTGCAGGCCCGCTCGCAAATCTGCTTTTTGCCGTTTGTGCACTTAGTCTTGTTGCTTTTACCGGTTATGACTACATCAGTTATGATAACAGAATTGTATTGCAAAGCGAAATAGATGATGCAATACCCCGACCTGCTGATCTGGCCGGTTTGAAGTCCGGAGACCGGATTCTTTCTGTTAACGGAAACCCGACCCAAAGCTGGAGTGAAGTCCGCCAACAGATCGCTGTTAACCCTGAGCGGCTTGTTGATCTGGAAATTGACAGAAATGGATCAAGGCTGTTGCTCTCTGCAGAACCTGTACTGGATACATCCAGAGGCATCGGAACAATTGGTGTGTATCCCTGGGTTCCCCTCAAGATTCAATCTATTAAAGCAGGCTCTGCAGCCGAGGGTGCAGGAATCCTGGCCGGTGATACAGTTACGATGGTCAATGGACAACCCGTATCTCACTTTTTCGAGTTTGTATCCCTTCTACAGGATAAACCCGAACAGATTACCCTCGGTCTTGATCGTGAAGGAACAGGTTTGTTTGTGAATCTTGTTCTGATCTACGACTCCACAGGGAATCTCGTAACAGGGATGGAATGGGAAACAAAAACCATTAGAATCCCGTCATCAGGTTTTCCAGGCTCTATAATCAAGGGAACGGTTGAAACAGGTAAAATGTTCATCATGACCATTCGAAGCATCGGAATGATGTTTAAAGGCGTTGATCTGGGAGAAGCAGTATCGGGTCCATTACGTGTTACTGTTATGCTTGGCGATGTCGCATTGTCCGGTTTCAATCGAAGTTTCTTGGCAGGTATCACAAGCATCGCAGAATTTCTGTCGGTCATCTGTGTGTCCCTTTTTATTCTTAATCTTCTTCCAATACCGGTCCTGGACGGCGGAATGATAGTAGTTTCGATGATTGAAATGATCAGAAGAAAACCCGTACCGCCAAGAATCTTGTATTATTCACAGTTTATCGGATTCGGAATAATTGCTGTCATATTTCTTTTTGCCCTTTTTGGCGATATCAGATTCTTTATCAAGTAAGGGAGTAATTGATGCGTTCAATAAAATGTCATTGTGAGCATGTATTTGAAGCAGACCTGCCGGAAATTGTAGATCTGGATAAAGAACCTGATTTGGTACAAAAAATCATTTCAGGTTCATTTCTTGGAACTGTTTGTCCTGCCTGTGGGACAAACTTGCATCCGGAACTGAAGACCAGGATTGACTGGCCATCACGTTCTGTACATCTTGAACTGATTCCGGAACTTGAACGGACTTCGTTTATGGCAGGGACTACTGAACATGCTGCTGACTGCACTCCGGTTATCGGTTATCCCGAGCTTGCAGACAGGGTCGCAGTTATCAATGCAGATCTTGACCCAATAACAGTTGAGGCTGTAAAATTCATGTTGTTACAGCATGCTGACTCAGACAGTCAAGATTCTCAGCCTGTTGCAATATTTGAAGGTCGTCCGCAGGAGGAAGTACTTGAGTTCCACATTCATGGTATAAAGAAAGATGAAGTAGCTGTTTCACGTGTTCCATATTCGTTATATGAAAAAGTATACGCCGATATTCAGGCAAATCCTGAAAAAGAACCATATATCTTTTTAAAAAATCAATCATATATCTCGATACAAAACATCTGTTTTGAGACTGGAGAATAAATGCGTAAAAACGGAGTCCTGACAGGTTTTCTATCCCTGGTTTTTATTTCCTGTACATCGGTACAGGCAACACCGGTACCCGGAACGGGCGAAAAGATCGAAGGTTTTATTCCTGTAGCTGCACCCGTTCAAAGCACTTTATCAACAAATGCTGTTCCCCCCAAAGGATTAACCCGAAGTCATTCAGGATCTGTCCTTTCCCTTGCTGCCGGTTCAAACGGTTTTTTCTCGGCAGGACAGGACGGATTTGTAGCCTGGCATGCAAATGACGGCATTGGAGAGTCCTGGCAGGTTTCTGATTTACCTGTGCGGATGATTACTGCTCACCCTGATGGAAAAACAATAGCCTTGTATGAATCAGATGGTTTCAGTATACACCGTATATCAGTGTGGGACTGGTCAACCAAGACCCGTCGCTACGCTAAACGATTCAGGGATTCAGTGCTTTCTGTTAGCTGGTCAGCACAGGGAACATGGCTGTTTGTCGGTACTTCGGCAATTGAGGGAATAACAGTACTTGATGCAAAAACCGGTAATAATGTACCCATATTCAAGTCTCCTACCGGTCTGGTGTCGTTAAGTGCAACAGGGAACTCGGAAACAACTGTCGTTACCTTTGGTCCGGCTGGAAGAATCAGATATACAGATACCCGCAATGGGACTGAACGGGCGGTCTATGAATCCATACCTGATCTTTCCAGCCCTGTGCTTTTACATAATAATCTTCGCCTGGCAGCCTACCGTTCCGGCAAAGTGTACCTTCTTGATGCAACTACTGGCGCCATACTTCAACAGTACGATTCTGCGAACGCTGTTCTTGTTCCGAATACGCCTGATTCAGAACCCATGTGGATAACATGGGATATTCAAACCGGATCTGTTTCGCTTCGCCACGGAAACAGGATAATTGTAAATGGAGAGATCCCCCCAGGATCTGTAATTACTGCAGTAATCCGTTCAGGAAACGTTTATGTTGCATCAACAGACAAAGGAAACCTTTATATCATTGACCCGTCAGCTCACCTGACAGAAAAACCGGCCATATCTTCCTTACCGGTTCTTGACACACTCAATATAGATGATATTGCCTCCGACGGCTCGAGGGTCTTTTTTCTTGCAGAAGGATCAGTGTTTATTTCTGCGGGTCCCGGCCGCCCTCCTCTTTTTGCGTTTGATCAGGTTATTGCAAACAGATTGACTTTAACATCGGATTCTCTTTTATTATGGTCTACGATTGATCCGATACCATTGACAGAGGTCTCTTTTGATGGTGACAATCGTCGGATTCTACAGGAGCTTGAGGAGCCTCTGCGTTCAGTTCAATCCGATAACGGTGTTATAGCTTTAGTATCAGCATCTTCAAGAATTACTGTCATTGAAGAAAAAACCGGCAGACAGTTGTTTACATATTCTGCTGCAGGAATTCAGGAAGCGATACCGGCAATACCCGGGCAATTGATTGTATCAAAATCAGCTTCAACAACTGCACCTGCTCCACTCATTGCAATTGATATCCGGTCAGGTGAAACTGTTCCGCTAACCGTTGAGGGTGAACTGGCCTATGGATTACAGAATAATTCAGGTTCATCCACAATATTTGGATTTATGGTTCGCACATCTGAAACTGCTGTAACTGAACTTTTTGAACTGTCACTCCCCGACCTGAATCTGCGAACAGCCCGATACAGGACAGTAGCAGCCTGGGCTGATGAAGATCTTGCTGCAGGACTAACGTTGACGGGAAAGTCGATTATTACCAACCTTGGGAAAGGCCCGCTTGCAGAAATACCGCTTGTAACGGGAAGACAGGTCCGGTTTACCCGTGGGAATGCCCTGCCTAAAAAAGCTGCTGTGATGGATCAATTTGTAATAGCAGTCAACCATGACGGCTCTGTCAGCTGGTACAATCGTCACAACGGAAACATTATATCATCAGCATCAATCATTGCTGATGGTACCTGGGCAGAACACACATATTAACGAAGACTATTTACCGGCCTTATCCACAAAACGGGTGAACCGTGGAAGAAACAGGATCTCCACATCACCGATAGGGCCGTTGCGCTGTTTTGCAACAATCAGTTTTGTTTCAACTGCTTCAGCCTCTTTTTCACGTTCCCTGTGCAGGAACATAACAACATCCGCATCCTGTTCAATCGAACCCGATTCACGGATATCTGAAAGATTAGGAGCCTTCCCCTCTGCATCCCGGCGAACCTGTGAGAGGGCAACGACAGGTACACCTAATTCGCGGGCAAGGCTTTTTAATGAGCGTGAAATTTCTGCAATCTGTTCATGTCGGGGAATTTGAGTGTTTTCGCTTGAAATGAGGGTTATATAGTCAATAAAAAAGATCTGCACATCATGTTTTGCACGCAGCTGTCTTGCCATCGCACGTAGATCAAGCAGTTTCATGTTTGGCATATCCACAAGGTATAACGGGGCTTCATAAATATGACCGGCTGCATCCTGAATAGCCTGAAAGTCACTCATCCTGAGCATACCATTACGGATATTGGACGAAGAAACACGTGATTCAGAGGATATCAACCGCGTAATAAGCTGCATATCTGACATTTCAAGCGAGAAAAAAGCTGTCGGTATTTTTTTATGAATTGATATATGGGCTGCCATACTCATTGCCAGAGCTGTTTTTCCGACAGATGGTCTAGCTCCCACAATAATCAATTCTGATTTCTGGAAGCCACTGGTCATTTGATCAAGAACTTCAAAGCCGGATGGAATACCGGTAAATACAGCCTTGGAATGATACGTCCTTTCAATTACATCAATAGCAAGAGGGATAATATCCCTGGGCGTTTTATATGTGGCGGTCTGACTTGCATCGGTAAGTTCGAATATCTCTTTTTGCGCCTGCTCAAGAACCCCGCGGCTTTCGATTGTATCGTCATGTACGCTTGAGATAATCCGCTGCGATATTTTTAAAAGGGAGCGTCTGGTTGCCTGCTCCATAACAATTTTTGCATAATACTCAACATTTGCACTTGTGGGAACGGTATCGGTCAGGGAAGCAACATACCCTGGTCCTCCGGCACTGTCCAAAGCACCCTGTTGACGCAGTTCTTCTGTAATTGTTATCAAATCTGCACGTTGACCCTTATTAAAAAGATCAACTATTGTCTGAAAAATTTTTTGATTTTGAAGAGAATAAAAGGCATCAGCACGCAGGTACTTAAGCACAGTACCTATAGACTCGGCATCGAGTAACAAAGCTCCAAGTGTAGCCTGTTCTGCCTCAGCATTATGAGGCGGAACCCTGTCTTTCAATGTCTGAGTAGGCATGCTGATCCTTTATATAAAAAATTACTCCCGGGCATCGACAGCAGTTTCGGCGGAAGCAGGTGTTTCAGCGACTTCTGCTGTCTGTGTCTGTTCTTCTTCATAGCGTCGGCGTGCAGGCCGTTCGCGTACAGGAGCAGAACTGGTATTCTCGGGCTGGGCTTCTACGGTTACAGTAACGGAGGCAGTTGCAGACTCATACAAACGTACGGTTACTGTGTATTTACCTACACTCTTGATTGTCAGGCCGGGTACCTCGATTCTCTTGCGTTCAACCTCGTAACCCTGCTTCAACAGTTCATCAGCAATAGTCTGATTTGTAACAGCACCATACAGCTTGCCGTTTGCACCTGCGGGCATAATCAAAGCAACAACTGCGCTTTCAAGACGCTCTTTGAGACCTGCGGCTGCTGCACGTTTTTCAGCCTTGCGGGCTTCGATATCTGCTTTTTTTCCTTCGAAATAGGCAACGGTCATATCGTTGCAGGGAACAGCAAAATTGCGCGGGAAAAGATAGTTACGTGCATAACCATTGGCGACATCCTTGATGTCTCCTTCTTCGCCAAGATGCTTTACATCCTGATTAAGTATTACCTTCATTTTCAAGCTCCTTACTTCAGTACACACCAAAAAAAATCCCGGTGTTTACTATAAGTGTGCCCTATACCGTCCAGGAGTTGGATGTACAGGGCTCAAAACAAACCGGAACGGTAAACGGGCCGCCAGGGACCCACCCGTTCCGATTATCAGAACAACTTCACAGTTACTGTGCCGCTTTCTTTATCGGGCACCTCACAGGGCACCCCGAAAAACTATCAGTTAACAACGTAGGGCAGCATTGCAAGTGCACGAGAGCGCTTGATCTCAAGTGCCAAACGGCGCTGATGCTTTGCACAGGTACCGGTAATACGGCGGGGAAGTATCTTTCCGCGTTCGGTTGTATAACGGCGAAGGCCATCGCAGTCCTTGTAATCAATTTTTGCTTTCTGGGTACAGAAACGGCACACCTTCTTGCGGAAGAAAGGCTTACCTTTTCGTCCGCCACCGCGTTCATCGGCATCACGCATTACATCCTGCATCTGGATGTCATTATCCATATCTTTCATGTTGTCAGACATACATGTCGCTCCTTAAAAGGGAATATCGTCCTGATAATCGGACGGAGCCTCGTCCATTTCCATGTTCGAGGTCGGGCTGTCAGCCCTTTTCTGGTAGGTTTGTGAACCTTGAGCCGGCTGTCCCCAGGAAGGCTGACCGCCCTGGTTTCCGCCGCCGGCAGAACTGCCGGATGATCCGCCAAGAAGCTGAACATTGTTTGCCATAATTTCAACCTTGGAACGGGCTTGTCCATCCTGTTCCCAACGGTTCTGGCGCAGTTCACCTTCAATGGCCACCTGCTTGCCTTTAACCAGATATTGATTGATCGCCTCGCCTGAACGGCCCCAGAGTACGATATCGAAGAAATGTGCTTCTTCTACCCACTGGTCACCATTCTTTTTGCGACGATTAACCGCTACGGAGAATTTGCAGACAGCCATCCCGCCGGAAGTATATTTCAGTTCCGCATCCCGGGTAAGCCGTCCAACCAGCATCACATGATTAATATCTGCCATGGTACTGTATCCTCCGTACGCTGATTGTTACTCTTCCACCCTGACGAACAGGAAGGTGAGCAGATTTACATTCAGCTTGAGCTGACGATCCATTTCCACGATTTTCTCGGGAGCGGCATTGATGTTAAACAGGATGTACCGGCCGCGCGCGCGTTTCTTGATTTCGTAAGTCAGATCACGGTCACCGTACGGTTCCTCGCTGACCAATTGTGCACCAAAATCGGTGATAGTCTTGCGGACTGCTTCGATTCCGGGTTTGAACTGGTCTTCTTCCAGCGGAAAAACGACCATCAGTTCATACTTTCTCATGTTTCCTCCTATGGACACATTTCTGGGCCCGCATTTACTGCGGGCGGGAGTATTTCAATAAAACTAACATTTTACACCTCTTTGGTCAAGGCAAACCCTGCTCATGCCGATTATGAAGTGAAAGCCGATGATGATCCAACCGGCAGGGAAGGTACGACAAATGCTGCAACGAGTTTTTTTCCAGGACAACCTGTATCAACTGGCCCGTTCAATAGATACCGTAAGAGAGGGAATGGCGCTGGATCTGGCACGGGAATTTTTTTTTGACAAAACAGTAGATGATATCTTCTTCTTTGACAGTTCAGTACAGAAAATCTTTGAGCAAATCCGGGAAAACCGGCAATTGAACAATTACAACACTCTCCTGCAAAGCCTGTATTCATGCCAAAACCGGTATATAGCACTTTTAGACACCATTCTTGAGGGACAGTGTGCCATGAACGACCAGTTTAAATCACTTCAGGATAAATTATCCGATATAAAACGGCGACATCTTGTCTCCAACAGACAATTAGCTGTAGAGATACAAAAGAACGACAGAACTACAGACAATCGTGATATTGTTTCTCATAATGAGTTGAGCGAACTTCTTAATTTCTGATATACTCATTTTATGGAACAATATGATTG
>CAZXJV010000100.1:0-9303 GCA_964641135.1 uncultured Treponema sp.
CGGCGAGGCAATGACCAGCGTTTTCGATGCCAAGGCCGGAATCGCCCTGGACAAGACCTTCGTCAAGATTGTTTCCTGGTACGACAACGAATGGGGCTACTCCAACAAGGTTTGCGAGATGGTCCGTGTGATGAGCAAGTAAGACCGGCTTTACAGGCAGCCGACAGACATCCTGTTTGTCAGAATCCTGTTACGCAGTCTGCCCGGTGAGTAGCCGGGTATTAAAAACGCCGCCTGTCCGGGCGGCGTTTTTTTTGATTCTGTTACTTGAACCGGTTGTCAGTATAGCATTGTTACCATTTTTTTTCCAAAAGGTGTTTTTTTACCAGCTTCCAGACAAGACCTGCCGATTCTGCAACCCCGACGATACCAACGATAAGGAAAACAACACGCCATCCGGTGATGCAGCAGAACGGGGCAAAGAGGCGGCCGTCTGCAGCAATAACCAGTAACAGCACAGCACCTGCAATCTCTGTAACAAGCTGCCAGATACGGGTAATACCAGTCCATCTGCCCCGGCCCAGCAAGGTTCCGTACATTCCCATCTCTGCAAGCCACAGGAGTGACAGCACGGGAATGTATACTGCGAACAGTTCCATATCAAGACGGTGACCGAGAACAAGCCCGGTTTTTGCAAACAGATCCTCGGCGGCTGTAAACAAACCGGGGAAAAAATTGACCATTATAAACACTGCCGCAAGCCCTGCCAGACTGAGTACTGCTTCCGGTATGGAAACCGCATCACTTTCAGGTTCGATATCTGAAAGTTCGTCAGTATTCCAATCTTCATCAAGGTCCACATCGGCGTCCGGCAGAAAACGGGTTGCAACCATAAACCCTATGGTCATCAGACCTGTTGCGCTTATCCACGCCCCGAAGGTTCGACCTGCAAAGCCCGCCAGTTCTCCCAAAATTACCAGTCCGGTGATTGAACCTGCATGTACGGTAATCAGATTCATGATCATGACGATAAAGAACGATATTCCCATAGCGCCCAGAAGAATCAGTACAAGCAGTCGGAACAAGCCCGCAAGTCCCGGGGCGATGACCGGTTTATCACCTGTGTACCGGGTTGCAACAGCTGAAGGACTGCCAAATTCGGTGATAAAGGTTTTTACCTCATCATGTGTCGGTTGTTTCCCGAATCGCTGCTCGATTCCGTCTTCCAGCAGGCTGCGAAGTTCGGCGATAATATCGGCTCGTCCCTTCCACGGGAGTTTTGCACCGATGGCGGTCAAATACTGTTCCAGCAGTTTCATTTTCTGTCTCCTTCTTGCAAAGTACGGGTAAGTCCTGTGTTTTCAATACAACTGCGCAGGGCTACGTCCATCTCCTGCCAGGCAGCCAGGAGCCTGTTCCGTACCGTACAGCCTGTTTCGCTGATCCGGTAATAACGCGGGGACGAGATTCATCGGTTTGCCAGCTGCTTTCCAGCAGACCCTGTTTTTCCAGCCGGCGCAAGAGGGGATACAGGGTATTTTGTTCTATATGTATGCCCCTTTCCTGCAGACTGGTTACCAGGGCATAGCCGTAGACCTCGTCAGTTGTGCAGAGCAATACCCCCAGTACCAGCGTGCCCCGTTTAAGCTCCTGGGTCAGGTTTTCTACAATGTCGTTCAGTTCAGAATGTTCTTTCATTTGCTTCACCTTGTGATGCATAGTATATATCACACACTATGCATCACAAGTTATATAATAGTGTGTGATGTACACTATGTCAAGCACAGTGAGTTAAAAAAAACCGATTCTGATACAATCGTACTGTGCTTGTTTTTTACGCGGTAAACAAGCTTGACAGAACTCGGGGACAGGACGAAACTGGGAGAATGAGATACCGCCGTGACGGTTTAGGCTTCTTTCTTTTTTTGATCTTTTTTGTGTTGTTTTCTCCCGATCTGTTTGCCGAACAGGATGCCCGGGTATATACAGTTGCCGCAGAATATGATTATCCCCCCTTTGCAACAGTATCAGGCGGTCTTCCGGAAGGATTTTCAATAGAGCTGTTAAGCGCTGTTGCTCGGGCTGCCGGATTGAATGTTGAATACAAGATAGGGTTCTGGGATGAACTAATTGAAGATCTGAAACACGGAAACGTTGATATATTGCCGATTGTGGCCCGCACCCCTGCGCGGGATGAATGGCTTGACTTCGCCCTGCCGTATATCATCATGCAAGGAAATGTGTTTGTACGCAAAGGAGATTCTTCAATCCTTTCCCAGGCTGATCTGACCGGCAAGCATGTATTGGTTCAGCAAGATGATGTACTGCACGAGTATGCCGTGCAAAGAGGTTTGACCGAATATCTTGTTCCTGTTCGCACCCTGACAGAAGCATTCCGCCTTCTATCCGCCGGGCAGTATGATGCGGTTCTGACGACCAGCCTTGTGGGACAACGTGTGCTAGCAACTGAACGGATTACCAATGTTCATCCGGTTATGGTCTATGATGACCACGGTGTGTCATTACAGAAACTTGAACTTGAGGATTTTGAACAGCAGTTTTCGTTTGCTGTTCGTAATGGCGACGAGTACCTGGTTGCACGTTTGAACGAGGGTATGGCGGCAGTCTATGCAGACGGGACTTTTCAGACCTTGTACCGAAAGTGGTTTCCCTTTTTGCTGAATGAACGTATTCCACTCACCCGCATCCTGATGTCAGCTGCCCTTTTGCTTGCACCCTGTCTGGTTGTGCTTGTCTTTTTGTACCTGATTATGCTTCGCCATCAGGTTCGTTCCCGTACAGCTGAACTTGCACATTCAAACAAAATGCTTGTACGGCAGAATACAGAACTGGAAAAGGCCCGGGCTGAGGCCCTTGCTGCGGCAAACACAAAGACCAGGTTTTTGTCAAACATGAGCCATGAGATACGCAATCCTCTTAATGGTATAATCGGTCTTTCAAATCTGCTAGACAAGACCTCGCTAACCGGGGAACAGCGCCGATATCTTGAATTGATCAGAACATCCAATTCACTGCTGCTCGGGATCGTAAATAATATACTGGATTTGACAAAAATTGAATCCGGTCATTTTATGTCCAGGAAAACAGTTCAGCCTGTCAGACCCATGTTTGATCGCCTTATAGCCCTTGTGCAACCTCTTGCTGTCTCTAAATGCCTTTCTTTGACTTTTAATGGTTCCGCTTCGGTTCCAGCCGAGATTTGTATCGATGAACGGTCTTTTTCCCAGATTGTACTAAATTTATTGAACAATGCAGTAAAATTTACTGAAACCGGTTCTGTGGTCCTTTCTGCAGATGTATCAGGGACGGATACCCTGCGTGTAGAAATCCGGGACTCGGGAATCGGGATTCCGCAGGACAGGCTTGATGATATTTTTGAATCTTTTACCCAGCTTGACAGTACCTATGACAAGCGGTATCAGGGCTCAGGGTTGGGTCTGACAATTGTGCGTGAGTTATGCAAACGGCTCACTATTGCTCTTGGTGTACAAAGCGAGCCCGGCAGGGGTACGGTGTTCACCCTGGATATTCCCCTTGAGTCATCCTGCATGTCCCCCGGCGAGCGTTATACTGCGGCAAACCCGGTAGCGCTTCCCGGTTCTTTTTCTCCCCGTACGGTTCTTGTTGTTGAAGATAATGTAATAAACACCATGATTGTCCGCAAGCTTCTGGAAGAACACGGTTGCAGGGTAGATACAGCCCTGGACGGACTGGAAGCCCTCGAACGTATTGATGCAACCTCGTATGATCTGGTTCTGATGGATATACAGATGCCCAATATGAACGGGGTGGATTGTACCCGTGAAATTAGGCGCAGGGGAATCTCCTGGCCGGTAATTGCTTTAACCGGTTACTCACTGCCCGAAACGCTGCAGGAATTTCTTGATGCAGGCATGAATGATTGCTTGATAAAACCGGTTGAAGAAGAAAAACTGGTTGCAATTCTTGATAATCCCCTTTACTTTTCATCCTCAAATCGGGACATTTAATACCATGCAATATGACACAATAATCATCGGAAAAGGACCGGCAGGTATTTCGGCTGCTCTGTATATAGTGCGGGCCGGGTATCGTACCCTCGTAATTGGTTCGGGACGGGGCTCTCTTGAGCGTGCAGAATTAATAGATAATTACTATGGTTTCAGTGAACCGCAAAATGGGGCTGCTCTTGTTGATAACGGCATAAGCCAGGCCCGACGTATCGGAGCTGAAATTCTTGATGCAGAGGTCACAGGCATTTCGATCGGTGAGGGGTTCAGTGTAAAAACTGCGGATGCCGAATACACCACACGGACTGTATTGCTCGCGACCGGTAAACAGCGTCATCATCTCAAGCTCCCCGGTTTTGATATCCTGCGCGGAAAGGGTATCAGTTTTTGCGCAACCTGCGATGGTTTTTTTTACCGTAAAAAGACTCTTGCGCTTGTCGGGTCCGGAGAGTTTGCAGCTTCCGAACTGGAAGAACTCAGAAATTTTACTGATGACATTACGATATTTACAAATGGAGCTGAAATTACGTCTTCAAATTTTCCGCAAGAACTGAAACGCGTTACAGAGCCCATAACCTCATTTAACGGAACTGAAAAATTGGAGTCCCTTACAACAGCAGACGGAAGAGTGTGGCCGACAGACGGCGTCTTTGTTGCCCTGGGAACCGCAGGAGCCGCAGATTTTGCCGCCAAACTGGGACTGGAATTACGGGGTCAGGACATTGTGGTTAATCATGAATATTCCACCAACCTTCCGGGAATCTGGGCAGCTGGTGACTGTATAGGCGGTTATCTACAGGTAGCCAAGGCTGTTGCGGATGGAGCCCTGGCCGCGAAGAATATGATTGCCTCCCTGCGCTCCAATTGAAACTGTCTTGCGCAGGTTGCCGCTAATTGATATATTTTTATAGGTTAAATCTGCTGCATGCACGTCCGCGGGCAGATTTACTGTATTCCGGTTTTGTAACCGGGGCTTTTATCAGATATCGTTCACAGTAACCCAGGAGGATTTTTTTTATGATTAAAACAGTCAAAGATGTTGACCTGAAGGGTAAACGCATCATCATGCGTGTTGATTTTAACGTGCCCATGAAAGACGGTGTGGTACAGGATGATACCCGTATCATGGCAGCCCTGCCTACCATTACGTATATTCTGGAACAGAAGCCTGCCTCGCTTGTTCTGATGAGCCATCTCGGTGATCCGTCCAAAGATGCAAAAAAAGCCCAGGAAAAGGCTGAAAAAGACGGAAAGCCGTTTGATATGGACAAGTATATTGCCGGAAAGCACCGCATGAAGCCTGTTGCAGAGTATCTTGCCGCCAAGCTCGGATCAACTGTAGAGTTTGCAGACTCCTGCTTTGGCCAGAAGTCTCGCGTTGACTCCCTGCCTGCCGGTGCTGTTATGATGCTGGAGAACACCCGCTTCCACAAGGAAGAGACCGCTAAAACCGAAGCTGATCAGGAACCCCTGGCAAAAGAGCTTGCAGGTTATGGGGACATATTTGTAAATGATGCCTTCGGTACTGCACACCGCGCCCATGCCTCAACTGCTACCATCGCCAGGTTCGTGAAGGTAAAGGTAGGCGGATTCCTCATGGAAAAAGAGGTAACATATCTTGAACCCATGGTTACCAATCCTCCCAAACCCATGACTGCCATAATCGGCGGTGCAAAGGTTTCCTCCAAAATCGCTGTTCTGGAAAGCCTTTTAAAGAATGCCTCTGCCCTGATTATCGGCGGCGGCATGGCATATACCTTCCTGAAAGCCCAGGGGCATACTATCGGAAAATCACTGGTTGAAGATGATTTTATTGATACCGCCAGGAACCTGCTGGCTGCCGCATCTTCCAAAGGGGTAAAAATCATTCTGCCGTTGGATCATGTGTGTGCAGATTCCTTCTCCCCCGATGCAAAGCCTGTCTCTGTGGATGGCCTGGATATTGCTGACGGTTTGATGGGTATGGACGTTGGTCCCAGGACTGTTGCCGTATACAAGGATACCATTCTTGCTTCCAAAAGCATTGTCTGGAACGGTCCTGTGGGAGTCTTCGAGTTTGATTCCTTTGCAAGGGGAACCAGCGAGGTTGCCTATCTGGTCGCCGAGGCTACCGGTAAGGGTGCCATAAGCGTGGTCGGCGGTGGAGATTCGGTTGCTGCAGTCAACAAGTTCAACCTTGCTGACAAGATGAGCCATGTTTCCACCGGTGGCGGAGCCAGCCTGGAATTCCTTGAGGGGAAGACCCTTCCCGGTATCGCTGTTCTGGAACAGAAATAATCAGAGCCGCAGTAACCGGACGATTTTTTTAACGACTATTGGCTAACCCAAAAAAACGGTAGTGGTTTTTTTAGGGTTAGCATATTAATTATTTTTAGGAGTATATATGCGTCAATATTTTATTGCAGGTAACTGGAAGATGCACAAGACCGCTTCAGAGGCTGCAGCCCTTGCAACAGAACTGGTAAGCGAACTTAAGGGCGGACCCAACAAGTACATGATTGCCCCCTCATTTACCGCTCTTGATGCGGTATCCAGGGTTGTAAAGGGGACCAATATCCTCCTTGGCGCCCAGAACATGAGTACTGACGAGGCAGGAGCACACACCGGCGAGGTATCAGTGCTTCAGCTTAAGGATCTTGGTGTACAGGTAGTCATCCTTGGTCACTCGGAGCGCCGTCATACCTACAAGGAAGATGATTCCATGATCAACCGTAAGGTCAAGCTTGCCCTGCAGCATGGTCTTGAGGTTATTCTGTGTATCGGCGAGCTTCTGGAAGAGCGCGAGGCTGGTAAAGCGGAAGCTGTTTGTGAAGAACAGACCCGCAAGGGGCTTGCAGGTATTTCTGAAACTGACCTTAAAAAGGTGACCATTGCCTATGAACCTGTCTGGGCAATCGGTACCGGCAAGACAGCAACCCCCGAAGATGCAGACGCAATTCATGATTTTGTACGCAAACTTATTTCTTCCATGTACAGCCCGGCAGTTGCTGAAGCAATGGTTATTCAGTACGGCGGGTCAATGAATGCCGGCAATGCCGAGGCCCTTTTGGCAAAGCCGAATATTGACGGTGGTCTGATCGGCGGCGCGAGCCTTAAAGCCGAGACCTTTAAGCCCATCGCCCTGTGTAAATAACGAACTGCCCCCTAAACAGGGTGCTGACAGGCATCGAGTTTGTCAGCACCGGGGCTGCTTTTCTTGCGGTTTCTATTTATCCCCTTGCACAATACAGATCTTTGGGATATAGTTTCCCCTGAATTATCATTTGGAGTCTGAAAATGGGAATTATTGGAATCATCTTGCTGGTTGTGTTTGTGATCGTATGTTTGATCATCGTACTTCTGGTATTGCTTCAGAACGAAGAAGGTGGCGGCCTTGGCGGTCTTTTCGCCGGCGGCAGCAATTCGGCCTTCGGATCACGTTCCGCTAATGTGCTTACAAAGGCGACATATGTGGTTGTAACCATGTTTTTTGTCGGGGCTCTCTTTTTGGCTCTCCTTAACCGCAGTCCCGGTGACCGGGGTCTTGATGAAGCTGCACGCATTCAACAGGCTGATAGCGCAGCTACTGGCTGGTGGGAAGGTTCCGGGGACAACGTACCTGCCGGAGATACCGAGCCTGCAGCTGTAGAGGCAGAGTAATCCTTAAGGGATGCTGAAATGAGCTGATGATACGGGCTTTTAAAAGTTCCGGTCATCAGCTTTTTTTTTGATGCATCAATCTGCAAAAAGGAGTTTTTTTCATGAGAATCGCCCTGATCACTTTTTTTCAGCCTGCATTTATCCGTAGGCCCGGCATCATTGACCAGCTTGTAGCCGCTGCCACTGAATCAGGCAATGACGTGACTGTAATTGACGGGACCGCATCCGGATGCATGGCGGCTTTAGCTACCTACGAGTATCTGGCAATTGCGGCAGTTCCCAGGGGAGCATTTGGCGGTTTGACTGACAGGGTCAAAGAGTTCCTGCGGTCCAGCGGCAGTGTCTCGGGCAGGCGCGGCTGTGCCTTGATCTGCGGAGGTCTGTTTTTTCGTCAAAAAACCTGTACCAAATTGATGCGTGTACTGGAAGGGGAAGGCATGATGCTTGATTACTTCGAGGTGCTGGACAACCATCAACAGGCCCGTCTGGCCGGTGCGAAGCTGGGTTGATTCGATCGTGAAGGACTGTTATGCCGTTCTCGGGTTACACCCCTCGGCCTCGGTTTCAGAAGTAAAACGGGCTTTCCGGAAAAAAATAAAAGAACTGCATCCTGATATAACAGCGAATCAGACAATCAGACAGCATGACAGCGAAACAGCTGTCCGTCGACTGATTGATGCCTATAACACCCTGTCAGATCCGGCCCGCCGGGCTGAATTTGATCAGTTATATGCACAGTTTTCCCGCTCTGGCGGAACTGACAGTTCCAGCGGTTTTAATTACCGCTCATGGCTGGTTCTGCGAAATGATCCGGAAAGCCGGGCAAAACTTGTTTTTTTTGACCTGCTGCACGGACTTGAAGATGAGGCAGTCGAGGAATACCTGTCCCAAAAGGGCAGTGCAGGTTTTACTCTTTCTGCCTTTTTTCCCCGCGATGATTTTATGGATTGCGCATTCATCCTTGCAGAGGAGTTGTGCTTTCGTGAACATTATTACGAGGCATTTATGCTGCTTGCCGATGTCATTCATCTTGAGTATGAGAAACCGTATTTTAAACACTTTTTTCCCGAGGTACAGCTGCTTGCCCGCGAAGTAATGCGAAACAAGCTGATCGGGTTTATGAATGATGAACTTGCCCTTGATTGTCTTGAATCTGCCCTTGAGCTGGGTCTTGGTAAAAAAAATGATGCTGCTGCATTAAAACTGATGGCTGGCTGCTATGAAAGAATCGGCGATCGGGATACCGCCCGGCTCTGTCTCAAGCGTGCTTTAGAGCTTGACCCTGCACTGACCGGTATCCGGGAGTTGCGAAAAAAACTGGAGGAACACACTCGATGATACGATTAAAAAATGAAAAACAGATATCCGGAATACGCGAATCCTGTAAAACTCTTGCCCGTTTGTACCGCAAACTTCTGCCCTTGATAACTGATGGAATTTCCACCGCAGAAATTGATGATTTTTGCGTCGAGTATATCCTGCGGGCCGGAGGAAAACCTGCCTGGTACAGCGAAGGCTTTCCCGGTGCTGTTTGTATTTCCTTAAATAATGAGGTCATTCATGGGGTCCCCTCACGCTCACGAAGAATCCGGAATGGTGATCTGGTTTCTTTGGACATAGGCATTGATCTTGACGGTTATATCAGTGATTCTGCTGTAACTGTACCGGTGGGTCAGATTACCGCCAGGGAGCAGGAACTGCTTGATGTGACAGC
>CAZXJV010000101.1:0-9224 GCA_964641135.1 uncultured Treponema sp.
CAGTTTTAAGCAGGCGGCCCCGGCGGTTCACGCATTGTAACCGTTACCGGTGTAAACGGCGACAAGGTTACCATCGACGCCAACCACCCCCTGGCCGGCGAAACTCTGCACTTTGATGTGAAGATCGTCGCTGTGCGCGAAGCCACCGAAGATGAAAAGGCCAACGGTCTTTCATCCGGCGGCTGCGGATGCGGCTGCGGTGACGACTGCGGCGATGACTGCGACTGCGATGATGACTGCGGTTCAGGCGGATGCGGCTGCCACTAAGCGTGCAAATGACTACACAAAAGAACCGGCCCGGCGCCGGTTCTTTTTTTGAGCTTGACCTCACCGTGGTGCTTGCAGCCCTTGCCCTCTTTTTATCAGCCCTGGAATACCTGATTCCCAAGCCCCTGCCTTTTTTACGGCTTGGCATTGCGAATCTTCCGCTTCTTGCAGCCCTGACTCTCTTGTCCGGCCGCCGCTACGCCCTTCTGGTCATCCTTAAAATCGCAGGACAGGGACTTATAAGCGGCACTCTTTTTTCCTGGATCATGGTTTTCTCCGCTGGCGGCTCTATTGCCGCAGGTCTTGCGATGTACTGCCTGCACCGGCTGGCAAAACAGCACCTGTCGCTGGTTGGGCTCAGCGTTGCCGGCGCCTTTGCCTCCACTGTCGCTCAGCTGGTGCTGGCCCGCTGGTGGATATTCGGCCCCGGTGCCTGGTATATTGCCCCGCCCTTTCTTGCAGCTGGGCTTGTAAGCGGCACCCTGCTTGGCCTTTTTGCAAACAGCTTTGTTGCCCGCTCCCGCTGGCTTGCTGCCTGGAAGGAGGGGATGAGTGAGGCGGCCGGCACATATAACACCGGTCTGTACAGAGCTCCGACAGGAGTTGCGGGAAGCAGCCTGTCAACAGGAGCGGCAGCAGGCACAGGAGCGACCGCAGTCTCACCATCCCGGATACTCCTGCTTGCGCGGGCTGCACTCGCACTTATCCTGAGTGTGGCGCTATTGTTTTCACGCTCAATCCCCATACAAGTGGCCACGGCGGTTTTAGCGTCCATTCTGCTTCTGGCTGCCGGAAGGCGCATTCATCTGATTCCCCTTTTTGTTATGACAGCAGGTATTATTGCCTTTAATCTGGCAGTTCCGGTCGGCCAGGTTCTGTTTGAAATCGGACGATTCCCGATAACGCTTGGAGCCCTGGTGACAGGCATAAAAAAAGCCCTCGCTGTGGAGGGCATGATCTTTGTTTCACGCTGGTTTTTATCGACAGGCTTGCGCCTGCCGGGACGGTTCGGCGTTCTTGCCGGATCGGTGCTGGCACGACTTGACCGGCTTTTTGAAGCCGGTCGCAGAACCGCGCAGGGCATTCCGCGCAGCCAATGGCTACGCGATCCGGCAGGCAGCGTGGACACCATTCTGCTTAGCTGCGTACCCGCGCCAGACCCTCGGTAGCCTCGCGGTAATCAGGGCGCAGGCGGATTGCGCGTTCATAGGCGGTACGGGCACCCGGTTTGTCACCAACCTGTTCGCGTACAGAACCAAGCCTGAACCACCACAAGGGTAAAGCCGGTTCCAGGTACACAGCCTGTGAATAGGCAATGTCTGCCTTGTTGAACTGACCCTGTATACGGTATATCTCGCCGATAAAAAAATAGGCGGTACTGACCCGGTCGCCGCGGGGAGCGGCGTCCACATAGCGCTCCATCTGCCTGAGCGACTCGCGGTAATTTCTCAGATAAAAATAAGCCTCACCCATTGTCTGGATAACACGCACATCATTGGAAATCTTCAGGGCTTCAAGGCCAAGATCAACAGCCTCCTGATGGCGGTTCAGACGCACCAGGGCCCAGCCATAAATGGTATAGGCATCCATATTGCGGGAATTGGCCGCAAGATCGTCCCTGCAAATCTCGATGGAGCGACGGTAGGCAGCTGCGGCGTCATCGGCGCGGCCGGCGGCTTCAAGGTCACGGCCGGTGCGGAAATACCGCAGGGCGTCGGGACGTTCCTGGGCGGCAAGGGGCGCAATAAAGGCAACAAAGGCAAGAGCGGAAAGTAAAAGGATTCTACGGTTCTTCATCAGACCACTATGGACCGTTTCGCCGGATTTTTCAAGCGTTTTTCCATTGTGCCGGCGGTACCCGATTTCGCGGGGCGGGCACTGCCGGCGTCGGGCGGACAGTGCCGGCGTCAGGCGGACAGTGCCGGCACGGCCGGCGCCATGGTACAGGTACTGCTGGCGCCGTTGGTCCCGGCAGCCGGTCAGTTGCGAAAACTGTGGATAGGTGCAGGGATGCGGCCGCCGCGGTTTATAAAATCCGCGCAGGAAAAACCGTTTACCGGCATCACCGGCGCACCGCCCAACAGTCCTCCGAATTCAGCCCACTCGCCGGCACCCTTGCCGGGCACCGGAATCAGACGGACAGCTGTGGTCTTGTTGTTCACCATTCCAATTGCCATTTCATCTGCGATGATGCCGGATATCGTAGCAGCAGGGGTATCGCCCGGAATAGCGATCATATCAAGCCCGACTGAACACACGCAGGTCATAGCCTCAAGTTTTTCAAGCGTAATCGAACCGGCACGCACCGCGGCTACCATGCCTTCGTCCTCGGATACCGGAATAAAAGCACCTGACAAACCGCCGACATGGGTACTGGCCATAACCCCGCCCTTTTTTACCATATCGGTAAGCATTGCAAGGGCGGCGGTAGTCCCCGGAGCACCGGCAGAGGAAATACCCATCTCCTCAAGGATGCGGGCAACCGAATCTCCCACAGCCGGTGTAGGCGCCAGTGAAAGGTCCAGAATACCGAAGGGAACACCGAGCCGCCGGGCTGCTTCCATGCCTACAAGCTGGCCCATACGGGTAATTTTAAAGGCAGTCTTTTTTATTCCGTCCGCAAGGACGTCAAGGCTCTCGCCGCGGTACTGCTCACAGGCAGCCTTTACTACACCGGGACCCGATACACCCACGGACAGAACCGCCTCTCCTTCGCCTACACCATGAAAGGCACCGGCCATGAAGGGATTATCCTCAGGGGCGTTGCAAAATACCACAAGCTTTGCGCAGCCGATGCCGTCACGGCCTGCGGTCGCTCCGGCAACATCCTTTATAGTCTGCCCAAGCATACGCACCGCATCCATGTTGATGCCGTTTTTTGTGGTGCCCACGTTGATCGAGGCGCACACGCGGCCGGTTTCGGCCAGGGCCCTCGGCAGCGAATTGATCAGGCGCAGGTCACCCGAGGTCATCCCCTTGTGGACCAGGGCCGAAAAACCGCCGACAAAGTCGATGCCAAGCTCGGTGGCGGCACGGTCAAGGGTTTGCGCCCAGGGTGTCAGATCCTCCTCGCCGGAAGACTCCGCAACAAGTGCAATGGGAGTGACCGCAACCCGTTTATTGATAATCGGGACGCCGAACTCGGCTTCGATGGCGCGGCCGGTTTCAACCAGCTTTCCGGCTGTCCGCATAACTTTTTCATAGACTCTGCGGCGGGACGCTTCGCCTGAGGCATCGGCACAGTCGCGCAGGGATATCCCCATCGTAATAGCGCGGACATCCAGTTTATAGCGCATAAACATGTCCAGGGTTTCCTGGATTTCATGAGCGGCATACATCATGGGTGAATACCGCCTAGATGCGGTGCATGGCAGAAAACACCCGCTCATGCATCATGCTGATACTGACTCCCAGCTGCTCTCCCAGCTCATTTAAGGCGGCTTTGTTGTCGCTGATGGAGATAGTACTGGCCGTAAGATCGACCATCATCATCATGACAAAATTGCCGGAAAGGACGGTCTGGCTGATGTCCACGATATTGATGCCGTGTCCGGCCAGGAAGGCGGACACCTTGGCGATGATACCGACCTGATCGGTACCAACAACAGTTATGATTGCGTTCATGTGTGTAAGGGTATCAAAAAAAAAGCGGTAATGCCAGCGTGCGCCCGCAGCCTATTCCGTGCCTGGATCATGGAACACTGTTGCCGAACCATCAAACGAAGACTGCTCGTCAAGTTTGTGGGCATACCGCCGTTCCCTGCGGGCAACCGGACCAATAGCCTGACTGTAGCTGTACTTCATCAACACCTTTCCGGTTTGCGAGAAATAATAAATCCTGCGGGGAAGATACCCGCCAACGCTCCAGGCTTCAACAGGGATATGCTCGTCGGCAAGAAACCGCTTGATAAAGGCAATATTCTGGTCTCCAACGCCCTGGCTGTCACTGCTTCGGGCGCCGCCGGGAAGGCCAAGCACCTTGCTTCCGCCAAAGACCTTCGCCCGCAGGCGCTTGCGGTCAAGGCCGAGCTTCAGGCAGTCGTTGATCAAAAGCTCCATGGCATTTACACCGTACCTGGCAGTGCCGGTATAAAACCCGCCCGAACCCTGGCCCGTGGTACCGGTTGCCATCTCCGGGGGCTTCAATCCCGGGCGGTCATGAAGGCCGGGAAGCATAAAGTGATTGAGTCCCCCTCCGGCACGAAGAGGCTCGAAAAGGACAACCGCAATACAGGAACCCAGGACAGTCGAGATGATTATGTTTTCACTGCTGGCATACCACTCACCCGGGCCGATGTACCGTTCTTTCAGGCCAAAGCGTGCGTTAAAAAAAAGTCTACCGGGGTGCATCAGGTCAGCCGAGTACTTTCTTGATGGTCTCGATCAGTTTTTCTTCGTTAAACGGTTTGACAATCCAGCCGGTAGCTCCGGCCTTCTTGCCCTCATCCACCACAGAGCCCTGGGACTCGGTGGTTAGAACCAGAATCGGCACAAATTTGCTGATCGAACCGGAGCGGATATTCTTGATCATGGTAAGTCCGTCCATATTCGGCATATTGACATCGCTGATAACCAGATCGATCTTGTTTTCAGCCAGTTTTTTAATACCATCAGCGCCATCTTCGGCATCGGTTACTGTATACCCTGCCTGCTCAAGAATAAAACGCACGCTCTGGCGGATGGATACCGAATCATCAACAACTAAAATATGGGCTCCCATGGTTTTCTCCTTGCAAAGCTGTCAAACAAACAACGCATGTCACAGTGTTTCTACCAATACTAATGCACTAACGTGTTCAAATCAAGTCAATTTACTGTACTGGGAGGCCCGCTTCAGTACTGCTTCGGCCAGTTCCCCGAGAGGTAGAACCCGGTCAACTGCACCAGCTTTTACCGCCTCTTTGGGCATACCGTATACAACACAGCTCGCCTCATCTTGCGCCAGATTCCAGGACCCGGCCTGCTTCATCTCCAGCATCCCTTTTGCCCCGTCATCACCCATTCCGGTCATTATAACACCTATTGCATTCTTTCCTGCATATCGGGCGGTTGAGCGGAACAGAACATCAACCGAAGGACGGTGGCGGCAAACCAGCGGGCCGTCCCTCACCTCCACATAATACCGTGCGCCTGAACGCTTAAGAAGAGTATGCTTGTTACCCGGCGCAATGAGTACCCGTCCGCGAAGCACAGTGTCATTGTCCGCGGCTTCTTTTACTTCTACCTTGCATAAGCCGTTCAGGCGCGATGCGAACGCAGCAGTAAAATGTTCGGGCATATGCTGAACGATAACCATCCCCGGGCAGTCCACAGGCAATGCCTCAAGAAATTCCCGCAGTGCTTCAGTTCCGCCTGTTGACGCACCGATGGCAACCACACACTCGGTGGTATCAATAGAAACATGGCCTGTATGAACAGGCATTATTACATCCGCTGTAAGCTTGGGTGAAGGAGCAACGGGTGCGGATGCATGATGCAGTTTTTGCACAGTTGCCATATTTGCCGCCCGCACTGCATCGCAGATCATTACCCGGGATTCTTCAATAAATTGTTTTGTGCCAACCTTGGGTTTTTGAATGATTTCAACAGCCCCGAACTGCATGGCCTGGAAGACATTCTGGGAACCGGCCTCTGTCTTGCTGGAACAGATGATAACCGGCAGCGGATGCTGGGCCATCAGTTTGCGCAAAAACGTAAGCCCGTCCATACGGGGCATTTCTATATCAAGAATAATAACGTCCGGAGCCTGTTTTTTAAGTTTTTCGGCGGCATCATACGGATCGCTTGCCGAGGCTATCACCTGAATATCATCTTCTTCCGAAAGCACCTGGGTCAGGGTCTGACGCACAACGGCCGAATCATCAATGATCATCACGGCAATCTTTGACATGTAAGCCTCACAGTGGTTTTTGGTACACAGCGGATGCAACACTTCGAAGCGGCAGATCACAGCTACCGATGTTTTCGGAGTGACCCATAAAAAGATACCCTCCCGGTTCCATTGCCTTATACAGGCGGTCAAGAACCGCGCGCTGGGTTTGCCTGTCAAAATATATGAACACATTGCGGCAGAACACAACCTGATACTGGCGCTTTAAGCCATACGATTGATTCATCAGGTTCAGTTTACGGAAAAGAATTCGTTCACGGATATCGTGACGAAAGCGGATGGTTTCCTGTTCCTGATCCCGGCTCCGTCGGCAATATCGCTTTTTAAGCTCCTGCGGGATCTTTGCTGCCTGGTGCGCGGTATATACACCGGTCTGACCTATCTGCAATACCGTCTCGTTAATATCTGTCGCAAGAATACGATAGGAGGCATGTGAATGACGGGACCTGCGTAATTCTTCCACAACCATAGCCATGGTATAGGCTTCCTGACCGGTGGAAGCAGCAACAGACCACAGGTTCAGTTCGCGGTGGCCTACAAGAAGCTCAGGAAGAACCCGTTCCGCAAGAATTTTGAAATGCTCCGGCTCGCGAAAAAAATCCGTTTCGTTGGTTGTTACCGCATCAATAAGCATCTGGATTTCATGAGCAAAACCCTCTTCGCTGAACACATACTCGCAATAATCTTCGAAGCTGCGCAGCCGGTGAGCACGCACCCTGCGGGCCAGGCGCGCCTCAAGCATGATTTTTTTTGCGGGCGGGAGCTTGATCCCCAGGTTTTCTTCTATGAAGGACTGAAAGCATTCAAAGGTCTCATCCATCATTGGAGGAACAGCTACAGGCGGCGCGGAGGGGATCACGTCCTCTTTTAAAACGGGGTCATGTTCTTTACGTCCGGCAAGCAGGGAGCTGTGATGTCTCATGGCTGCTCGCTAATCTCGATTATTTTTTCAACATCCATTATCAAGGCGACCGAACCGTCTCCCATGATTGTGGCACTCGAAATTCCTTCGGCGCGCTTATACAGCTTTCCAAGGGGTTTTATAACAGTCTGGTTTCCTCCGATTACCCGGTCAACCAAAAGACCTACCTGACGATTCTTGAAGCCGACCACAACAATCTGTTCAATTTCCGGGCGATCCCCCACAACACCAAAAAACGAACGCATGTCAACAAAAGGAAGCTGTCGATCATGGAACATGACTATAGAATTCCCGTCCTTAAACCCGGAACGACGATACTCAAGACAGCCTACGACTGTTGATAGCGGTACAACAAACAGCTCTACGTCGATTCTCACCAGAAGACCTTCGATAATCGCCAAAGTGAGGGGGATTTTAAGTGTTATACGGGTTCCCTTACCTGGTTCGCTGTCGATATGAATTGAACCGTTTATCATCTCCATTTGACGGTTAACCACATCCATACCCACACCGCGGCCGGAAACTGCGGTAACCTGTTCTTTTGTGGAAAAGCCTGGAGCAAATATCAGCGAAAATATTTCCTGATCGCTCAGGTGGTCTTCAGGGCGAATCAAACCCCGTTCCATAGCCTTCGCGCGAATTCGGTCACGGTCAAGACCGTTGCCGTCATCCTCGATTGTTATATAGACAGAGGCACCTGTCTGGGTCGCGCTCAGACGTATTGTACCGCGCTCGTTTTTACCCCGTTCACGCCGTATTTCCGGATTCTCGATTCCATGATCAAGACTGTTCCGGATTATATGAATCAGCGGATCATCCAGTTTTTCAATAACGGTCTTGTCCAGTTCGGTCTCGCCGCCCTCGGTTACCAGATCAACGCTTTTACCAAGTTCGCCTGAAAGATCCCGCACCAAACGCTTGAAGCTGGTAAAGGTCGTTCCGATCGGCACCATTCGTATACTCATGGTATTGCTGCGCAATTCGTCGGTAAGGCGGCCAAACTGTTCAATTACCGAGTGCAGCTCATCCGCACCATCAGTATCCTTGCTGATCTGCTGGACCCGGGCATGCACGGTAACCAGTTCGCCTACAAGGGCCATCAGCTCATCCAGTTTTTCCGACTTTACCCGAATGGTACTCAGGTCGGCAGCGGTCGCCTTAGCTTTTTGCACCCGCTGTATCTGCTTCTGTTCTTCCAGCGCTACCTTGATGTCCTTGGGCGAGACCAGATGCTCCTCTACCAGGATCTCACCGATACGGCGCTGTGACCCCAACAGCCTTTCAAGTGCATCACGGCTTATCTTGCCTTTTTCAACCAGAATTTCGCCAAGTTTTTTCGGCTGCCCGGATCGTTCATCAACGAGAGCATCAATCGATTCTATACGAATCTCGCTGGCATCTTCTACAAAAATAAACACATCACGAATTTCATTTTCACTTGCGGTTGTCGTCAGAAACAGTTCCCACCCTGTTACGCATTCCTCTCCGGTGCTCTCGCTCAGAGCCGGAATCGCGTCAAAGTCGGGAATACACACCGACTCGCCCATGGCCTGCAGTTCTTTTACAATCAGCAAAGGGTTCGCACCGCGAAGAAATACATCCTTGCCTGGTCTGAACACAATGTGCCAGCTGTGTTCTTCGTTTTTACTTCCGCTTTGTACCGGGCCAGGTTCTTCTTGTTTTTTCACTTCACTGTGTTGATTTTGATCAACGTCCCGACGGGCAGACGCTTTTACTACATCACTAAAACCGGTAGTCGCTCTAAAATCCTCAAGAAAGGCATCGAGCTCCTCCTGCGGGGCAGACTGACCGCCGTCATCGCTTTCCAGCATTTCCAGAATGATATCACGGGCACGAAGGGTATGATTCATCAGGTCGCGTGAAACGGCTATCCTGCCTTCACGCAGGGCGGTCAAGATGGACTCAACCTCATGCGCAAACCGGGATATAGCATCAAGTCCGAACATGGCAGAAGAACCCTTGATAGTATGCATTACCCTGAAAACAGCCGCCAGCAGTTCTTTATCATCGGGATGCTCTTCAAGATCAAGAAGGGTCGACTCAAGCGTCCCCAGCAGTTCCAGGGCTTCTTCTCTGAAGGTTTCTATAAATGATTCCCGGCTCATGTTTCCTTCCTTTGCGGTG
>CAZXJV010000102.1:0-9140 GCA_964641135.1 uncultured Treponema sp.
TCCCGGCGGAACCGGACTCAGTGAAGCCCTGGCACTCTGTATTGGCTCAGTATTTGCCACAGCCTCGGAACATGCAGCAGCCTGTTCCTGTAGTGACGGCTGTCCTTCGTGCATCGGCGTCGATCATTCCGCTCACAGTGTTAAAGCCTCTACCGTTGCCTTTCTTTCCACCCTGGCTTCGGCCCTTGCAACTGCCGAAACTTCCAATCCGTCATGAGCAGCGGCAATCTTAAAAACCGTCTCTCAAGGCTGCGGACCCGAACAGTTGTGTCCGCAGCTGCACCCGGCAAAAACAGTAAGTCCGCGCCCGGCATGGTTTCCCAAACCACACAGCGTGACTCTCTGACAGCTGCACAGTGGCACCAAACAGGACAGTGGATGTATGAACGGGAAATCTGTTTGCCCGTATCGTCTTTTCCCGGGTGTTTTTCGCAACACCTGTATTTATTGTTTCCTGCACTTGAACCGGCATCAACAAGAATAAAGCCTTCAGAACTGCTTTTTTTTGATCTTGAAACTACCGGATTATCCCGGGGTGCAGGAACGGTCATTTTTATGGCCGGGTTGGGCGTTCTGGACAAAACAGAAACCGGATACTCCCGGATGCATCTGCATCAGCTGTTATTGACAGATTATCCCGGTGAGTCAGAATTCCTTGCACGCATCGGCGATATAGCAGGAACGGACCGTATGCCGGTTTCGTATAACGGACGGTCCTTTGACGCACGCTTGCTGGAAACACGCTGCATCATGAACGGGATTGCTCCCTTTTCATGGTGCTCTGCATCTCATCTTGATTTGTTGTATCCGGCACGCAGACTCTGGCGTAATAAACTGGAATCCTGCCGGCTGTCCTGTGTTGAACGGTATATCCTCGGGTTGGAACGGACAGATGATCTTCCCGGCAGCGAAGCTCCCGATGCCTGGTTTTCCTGGCTCGACGGAAAAAGCGATTATAGAATAGCTGCCATCGGAGATCATAACCGGGATGATTGTCTGTCGCTGGCACTCCTGCTGGCAGAGTTGAATCGCCAAATCGACGAGGGAAGGGCACGCGCTGCCCTTATACGGGCACTTCATCTGCGTTCAGCAGGGAACTGGAAGGCTGCCCGTCCTTTTCTGGAACAGGCTGTTCAGGATGGCGAGAATCTGGCAGTGCGCCTTCTTGCCATTGATCTTGAACACCGGTTTATGGATTATCCGGCCGCCCTGTCCTTGGCAAACACCCTTGAGGATGTAAAACGGATTGACCGCCTTGAAAAGAAACTGAAAAAACAGTTGTTGTGAACTACACTTAAGGGGAAGTTGAAAAATTGAAATTTTTTCGACTTCCCCTTAGAAATACGAGAGGTAGTTAATGATTCATTCACCCGGAATAAAACTGTTGCTGGTAGAAGATGATCCTGTTACGGCAATCATGGAATGCATGGAACTCAGAGAGGAAGGGTATCATGTGGTGCATGCATCAAGTGCAGACCAGGCCCTTTCTTTTTTTCAGGAACCGGAAAACAGTTTTGACCTTGTTCTCATGGATACAGATTTGGGTCCCGGTGTCGATGGCGCACAAACAGCAAAAAAAATTCTTGAGCTCAAGGAAGTCCCGATACTGTTTTTGTCTTCGTATACCGACCGTAAAATGGTGGAAAAAGCCGAAGCGGTTTCTTCCTATGGCTATGTAGTCAAAAATACCGGTAAAATGGTCCTGTTCGCATCCATCAAAATGGCCCTGCGTTTGGCTACCGCCAACAAACGATTGATTGAATCTGAACTTACCTTTCAGACGGCTTTCCGCTGCAGCCCTGTTCCAATGTCACTCAATGATCTGGGTAACAACAATCGTTTTATAGACTGTAATGAGGCCTTTACGCGGCTCACCGGCTATCCGCACAATGAAATAGTTGGAAAAACCTCGATTGAACTTGATCTATATGCCAACCCTGATGATCGCTCCCGTTTGTTGGACCTGCTAAAAAAAGACCGGCAGGTTGACGGATATGAGTTTACACTTCGTACAAAAAGCGGAGAATTAATTAATCGAACCCTGTCACTTGTCCAGATCACCATCAACGGTGTACCGTATAGCCTGGCAACTGTCGGCAGTACCTGACAGGCTGCTGACACTCCTGATGCTTGTCAGCAGCCGGCCAATACATTTTTCTTGAGGGTGTACTCATTTTGATCAGCGACTCCGCACTGGTGCAACGGCTTTCTTCTCTTCCGGTATTTGCACATCTTGATGAAATCTCGGAAAACCTGCAGACAAGCGGCTTTCTTGTTCTTACTGCTGAAACAGGAGCCGGAAAATCAACCGCTGTCCCCCTGGTTCTTTTACATGATATGCCCGGAAAAATTCTGATGCTTGAACCCCGCAGACTGGCTGCACTTGCTGTAGCGTCGCGTATGGCTGATCTTCTTGACGAACCGACGGGCAAGAGGGTCGGCTACCGGCTTCGCATGGATACAAACACAAGCTCACAAACCAGAATAGAAGTCATGACAGAGGCTGTTCTGACCCGGATAATTCAGTCAGATCCGGCATTAAAAGGTGTTTCTGCTGTTATCCTTGACGAGTTTCACGAACGGACCATACACGGCGATCTTGCATTGGCTCTTTTGCGGGAAGTCAAGTTGTTGCGACCGGAGCTCGCAATCCTGATTATGTCAGCAACAATTAATACAGAATATCTTTCCCGACGGTTGCAGGCACCAGTATTGAGCATCAGCGGGCGCATGTGGCCCGTTGATATCATATATCGGGGTTCACTCAGTGTTGAACAGGCAATCATCAACGAGCTGCAAATGCCCGGAGGGGATCTCCTTGTTTTTTTACCGGGTATTGGAGAGATTCGCCGGTGTCTGGAACACTTGCGTTCAATGACTATTACCGAAGCACAGGGACGAAAGACAGGTTTATATATTTTGCATAGTTCCATCTCGATGCAGGAACAACGGCTTGTGTTGTCGCCGGCAGGAGATGAACGCAGGATAATTCTTGCATCAGCTATCGCTGAAACCAGTGTTACGGTACCGGGTGTAACGACAGTAATAGACTGCGGCCTGGCACGTATTAACCGGTTTGATATACGCACCGGTATGGACCGTCTGGTTACCATACATGAATCAGCTTTTTCGGCTGACCAGCGTGCAGGCAGGGCGGGACGAACCGGACCGGGCCGGTGCATCCGCTTGTGGAATCCACGGGATACACGTCCCGAGACGCTTCCGCCGGAAATAGAGCGCAGTGATATTATTCCTCTGGTACTTGAGTGTGCGCAGTGGGGGGTACATACACCGGACGGCCTTGATTGGCTTGATCCACCCAATACCGCTGCATGGGAACAGGCCTGCAGCCTTCTTCAGACAGTAGGCGCCCTTGACAGTGAAAACAGGATTACAGATTTCGGACGGGCCCTTCTTTTATTGGCAATACATCCCCGGTTGGGTTGTGTCGCCCTTTCAGGTTATCCTGAACAGGCTGTGCGGTATCTGGTGCGCTCGGCGGATTCCGGCAGTGAAACCGGACGATACCTGAAAGACCTTTACAGCAGGCTTGATACGGTTGCCCGCCGGTTTCCGGCGGTTGCAAAACACCTGAATCCGTTGTGCTCCGGAACGCACTCAGAACGAAAAACAGGTAATCCGGCTGTAAGCTCCGCCATAGCTCTTCTGGCCGGCTTTCCGGACCGTCTTGCACTTCATGCAGGGGACGGGACATACCGCTTTCCCTCAGCCCGTCAAGCCCGGATTGGAAGCCAAAACAGGATGGAACATGCTGTCTTTCCGAAGTGGATAGTCGCTGCAGAAGTTGATGCAGGAGACAGGGAAGGGCGGATCCATGAATACGAGTCACTGTCAGAAACAGAGGTCCTTTCCTTTCTTGAAAAACGGACAAGAATTTCGACCGTGGTTTCCTTTACAGAAAAAGGCATCCGGAAAACCGAAACAGTCTGTTACGGAGCGCTGGTTCTTTCTTCAAGACCTGTGCAAGTCTTGCCCGAAGATTCTATCCTCGCCTGGTGTGATTATTTCAGAAAACAGGCATCCTGCGAACTCTTTGACGATGATGCGGTAAAACTTTTTTTACTTCGTGCCCGTTTTGCCTGGCGAAAAAAATCGGAATCGCCTGCCGCCGAAACTGTATTGCTGGCAAATCTGGAAAAGTGGCTTGTACCATTTATCACCGGCTCCGGTAAACCCGGACCTGAACAGATCCTTGCAGGACTTCGCTGGTACTGTGATGCATCTTTTGTGGACCGGGAGGCCCCTTGTAAAATCTGCCTTGCAAACGGACGTATACGGCCCCTGCAATGGGAGCTGGATCCTGCCGGCGCTCTGCCAAAACCGGTACTGGAAACAAGGGTTCAGGACTTGTACGGCTGTACCGGAACACCTGAAATATCAGGTGTTCCGGTACTTCTGCGCCTTTTGTCTCCTGCCGGTCGGCCGGTTCAAGTAACCTCGGACCTGGCCGGATTCTGGCAGGGTTCGTGGACCGAAGTAAGACGGGAGATGAAAGGGCGGTATCCTAAACATGACTGGCCCGAGAAACCGTTCTGATGATCAGTTTGCTGTCTGAACCACCGGATCAAGCAGACTGCGGTACAGGGAAATTGATTTGGACTGTTTAAATTCAATGCCAATCCTGCATCCCTCATTACCCCGGTCATGAATATAGCGTATCTGACCGACCAGCCGGAAATCATCATCCAGTGACTTTAAAACAATGTGGTCATTGAGAGAAAAAAGGCTTATATGATTGGGAACCGACAAACCGATTCCGATTGAACTTGCATCATAGGTTTCTGCCATAAAGTCCTTGTCCTGCAGGGTATCCAGCAAAAAGGACTTAAGGTTCTCGGGCAGCTTCTCAACATTGTAACGTTCAGCCATACGTTTTTCTGTCATCGATCTTCTCCTTTGGAAGTACACATGTATCTTATAGAATAGCACCTCGAAAAATGAATTACTCTTTCGGGGTGCCTCTATCATGATCGTCCCGACACCTCAAATTTGTCAAGTAAATTCACCTTAATCCTGCTTTCCAGCTGTAACCAGCATTGGTGTTTTTTTATTATATTTTTTTAAAACCTGAAAACGGAGGAGTCATGATCAGTCTTGAACATGTTTCCCGCACCTTTGGCGCGTTCCGTGCGGTTGATGATGTCAGCCTTTCGGTACCGACCGGGCAGATATTGGGCCTTCTGGGTCCCAATGGTGCGGGAAAAACAACCACCATGCGGATGATAACGGGTTTTCTTGCCCCGACATCCGGCAGCATCAGCATTGACGGGGTTCCCGTTATAGACAATCCTGAAAAGGCAAAACAGCGTATCGGCTACATGCCGGAGTCAGCGCCCCTGTACAGCGACATGATTGTAGATGATTATCTTCGCTACATTGCAGAAATTCAGGGTGTAGATCCTGAAGCCCGCATCCCGTATCTTGTTAAAACCTGCGGTCTATCTGCGGTAATGCATAAAAACATCTCCGACCTGTCGCGGGGCTACCGTCAGCGTGTGGGCCTTGCTCACGCCCTGATGCACGACCCGGAAATTCTCATTCTGGATGAGCCAACCTCCGGCCTTGACCCGAATCAGATCATTGAGGTGCGGAATCTCATCAAAAATATCGGCACAACACGCACTGTCATCATTTCAACCCATATTCTCAGCGAGGTAGAAACCCTGTGCGACCGGATTGTCATCATTTCCGGCGGCCGCATCGTTGCGGACAGCCCCCGCGATGAACTGAGAACCCGTTACGGCGGAGGCTCTATTCTTACCCTTGTTCTTTCCGGCTGTGAGAAAACAGAACCGGAAAAGGCCTTGAACAAGCTTAAGGGAGTTTCAGCTGTACGTACTGAAGAAATCAGGGAGGGAAATCTGAATTTGATAAAAGTCAGTCTCACTCTGGATACCGATGCCGAATTGCGCCCTGCTGTTTACGAAATTCTCAAGAAAAAAGACTGGATCCTGTATTCGATGAATCTTGAACGCAACAGTCTTGAGGACATTTTCAAAAAACTTACGACCGGAGGTGAATCATGAAGACCGGCTCCGCATGGATCTTGATAATGCGCCGGGAGCTCGGAGCCTTTTTTTCCAGCCCTGTAGCATACATTGTTTCAGCTCTCTTTCTGGTCTTTTCAGGATTGTTATTTTTTTCCACTTTTTTTCTGGTAAATCGGGCTGAACTGCGCAATTTTTTCAGCCTGCTGCCGGTACTGTATGCCTTTTTTATACCCGCACTTACCATGCGCCTGTTTGCCGAGGAAATACGAACCGGAAGCCTTGAGACCCTTTTAACCCTGCCTGTATCGCCGCTTGATGCAGTGCTCGGTAAATTTGCCGCAGCCCTGGTCTTCGCCTTCGGTATGCTGCTGCCGACCCTCCTGTGGGTTCTTACGGCATCAATTCTGGGGCGCCCTGATTTCGGCCCCATCATCGGCGGGTACATCGGCAGTTTCTTTCTTGCTGCAGCCTTTACAGCAATAGGTGTCTTCGCTTCGGCACTGACAAGAAACCAGATTGTTTCATTTTTCACCGCGTTTGCAGTCTGTATTCTGCTGGCAATGGTCGATATCTTTCTGGTACTTGTTCCGGCCTTTCTGGTCACTCCGCTGGAAAACCTTTCTGCCACCTGGCATTTCAGCGCTATTGCACGGGGAGTACTGGACAGCCGGGATATCATTTATTTCCTTTCACTTACAGTGTTATTTCTGACCGCTACAGCCGGCTGGCTTGAACACCGGAGGCATTCATGAATCGTTTAATGGCACATATCCGAACCTTTCTTTCCGGACGCAGGGGAGATTTTCTGCTGTTTGCAGTTGCTCTACTGCTATTAAATCTGGTAGCAGGAAGAGCTTTTTTCCGCATTGACCTGACCGCAGACCGCGTTCATTCCCTGTCACGGGGCAGCCGTGATATTGTCCGCACCCTTGAAGAACCGGTAACTATACAGGTTTTTTTCTCGTCAAACCTTCCTTCGCCGTACAACGGAGTTGAGCGGTATCTGAAAGACATACTGCCGGAATACCGCCGGGCGGGCCGCGGAAAATTCAACTTTGAATTCTTTGACATGGATAATCCCGAGCATCAAAGTCTTGCAGGCAATCACAGTCTTAACATGATACGAGTTCAGGAAATAAAGGATAATCAGGTTGCACTGCGAAATGCCTGGATGGGTTTGGCAATTCAATATTCTGACAGTGTAGAAATCCTGGATGGACTTACCTCGTCTGCCGGACTGGAATACCGTCTTACGAACACTATTGCCCGTATGGCAGCTGAACACGACATCCTTGCAGGCTTGAGCGAGCCGGTTCGCATGACATTGTACATCACACCAGAACTTGCAGAGTTCGGGATTCAGGGCTTTGACCAGATTGAAAACACTGTCAAAACCGGGTGGCAGGAACTCAACCGGCGCAGTTTTGGAAAGATTGATTACAACAAGATTGAAGTAAGCCCGGCCGGGGCAGAAGATCTCAGTATGCGCTATGGGCTTCAACTTATAAGCTGGCAGTCCGATGGTCGTGGCAGGGAGGCAGGCAATGGTGTTATCGGTATTATACTGGAACATGGATCACGACGGACGATGGTTCCAATTTCGATTGCACGCAACTTCTTCGGCGGATTTGCTGTAACCGGACTGGATACCCTGCAGGATACCGTTAAGGCCGCCTTGCAGGCCCTGGTATCCCGCTCAACAGCAATCGGATATCTTTCCGGCTACGGTGAACCGGACATCAATGATCGCCAGAACGGAGCTGCTGCCTTTGCTGACCTTCTTTCAGACCGTTATGAGCTGGTACCTGTGGATCTTGCACACTCTTCAATTCCGCCCGGTATTTCCCTGCTCATTCTGAACGGACCGCGCGCAGCAATTCCTGAAGCTCACCTGTATCAGATAGATCAGTTCCTCTTGTCAGGGGGAAACCTGATGGTCATGCATGACCCGTTCAACGAGGATGTTACCGCCAGCTCCAATTCTTCCATGGGAGGACAGCCTGAATACACGCCGGTAACCAGCGGTATGGAACGGCTCTTTGCAGCCTGGGGCCTTTCTGTGCCCCCTGCCTATGTTCTGGACAAGGCCTCCTTTACCCTGCGCGACCGGACACAGGGCGAGATTCCCCTGTATTACGCACCAATTGCGGACAGCCATACTGTCAACAGCCGACACCCGGTATCAAAGGGCCTTTCGTATCTCCTGTTTGTTCAAACCGCTCCTGTCATTATTGAGGATGCGCAAGCTCATCCGGACCGCAAAGCAACTGTCCTGGTAAAGTCCTCAGCTGAATCCTGGAGAATGAAGGATCACATTGACCTGACTCCCTTTGCACTGCGCGTTCCTGATCCATCGGGTATGGCTCAGGAGAATCTGGCCGTTCTGCTTGAAGGCCGGTTTCAAAGCGCCTTCACAAGCGATCCTTCAAGCATGCCCGATTCTGCAGCTGACACTGCTATCGGTGCCCGGAGCCATCTGGAACGCAGTGTTCAAAAGGGCTCTGTTCTGGTTATGGGAACATCCATCATTACAACCGCTTCCATACTGGGAGACAACAGTCAGCAGCCTGTCGGAACCTTTTTACGCAACGCTGTCGATTATCTGAACGGTCAGGAAGAATTGATTTCAATGCGGGCTAAAGGACGTGCCCTTCAGACCCTGAAACCGCTGGACAGTACTGTTCAAACCCTGGTGCAGGCTGTCAACACATGGATTCTTCCGGCGCTTGCAGCCCTTGCCGGACTTGCAGTCTGGAGGCACAGGGTAGTGCACAGGCGCCGTATACAACGCCGTTATGAGGAGAAAGCCTGATGACACAACGTAAACTGATTCTTCTTGTTTCCATAGCAGTTCTTGCTCTTGTCTATACAGTGCAGCTGTTAATTGATATGCGTGACCCTGTTCGCCTGCACTCCATACCAGAACGATCGTCGCCCGATACCCTGATACTGAGGCGCCCGGGAGCCGAGCCGGTAACCCTGGTGCGTGATACAACAGGCGAACGCTGGCGCATCGGAGAGAACGGCTTTCCTGCCGATCCGATGCGTGTAAACAGTCTTCTGGAAACAATAAGCTCCATACGCGAACTGGCCCGCGTTTCAGACGGCAGGGACTATGAACGCTACGGG
>CAZXJV010000103.1:0-8823 GCA_964641135.1 uncultured Treponema sp.
TTCAATCATTTTAACCAGAGATTCCCCCTGTTGTTCTGCTCCTGACAGGGTCATTTTTTGAATACTCATGGCCGCTTCGAGCTTTACGCTGTGTTGGGCCAGTTCTGTGGAAAGATGTGCGATATTCATTCTTGAATTGTAATCCGTAAATCTTGATGAATCAAGGGCACCACTAAAAACAATTTTGAATTGTATTAAAAAAATAGATTGACTATATGTTTACTAGGTTATATAATAATATATGTTATCTTTATGATACATACAGGAGGAACTTGATGGGAAAAGCTATTCGTTTTTCTGTGATCTATGGTGTTTTGACTTTTGCACTGCTTGCAGTTGTTTCTGCACAGAATGTACGTATTGATTACCGCTACAATATCGAGAATGCCGATAATCAAAATTATCTTAACTGGGCTTTCGGGCGCGAGGTTACACGTGAACGCTTTGATGCAGCTTCCGGAAGCAGTTTAGCCAGGACAACCTATGGACTTGATTCGGTACGTTGGGATACCCCCGATACCCGTAAAACAACAATGCCGGTGGGCTTGCGGGGTTTGCTGTTATTCCCCGGTGCGCCCAGAGGAATTGCTGACGCTGATGACCTTACTGTAATTGCCGAGGGACGTTCAGTAGTGATACGATATGTTCACAGGGGGGTAGCGTACGAACTTGTAACGGACAGGTCAGGAAAACTGGATCTTCTTTCCGGAGCTAAAATTGCCAGGGGCATAGCAGAAAATATCGGTGGAGAGTTTGTCTTAAAGCCGGAATATGTCAAGGCTGGTGGTAATCCCAAAGATATGAGCAGTCTTGACTGGTCAAAGATTACTCTGGTACAGGATTCAAGGGATCCGGACGCAACTCGCTGGTACGAGGGAAAACTGGACGTTGCATTCAGAAACAACGTACTTACCATCAAGGGAACCATTACTGAAAAAAAATAGACAGCCGTGCTCAAGACGGGCCAGCCAGAAAAATCACAATTGAAAAAAGGCGAACCGCAAGACGGTTCGCCTTTTTTGTTGCCGGAGACCGGGATTGAACCGGCACGGCCGTACGGCCAAGGGATTTTAAGTCCCTGGTGTCTACCAATTCCACCACCCCGGCAATGTGTACTATACTAAAGGAATAACAAGGAGAGGTCAATAATGTTTACGGACAGTCATGCACATCTTTCATATATTGCAGACCGCGGTGGCGATCTTGCACAGCTCATTTTAGATATGGAAGCTGCAGGTTTTCCCTTTGTTATGGATGTAGGAACCCGTTCCGGAGACTGGCTACGCCGCCAGGAGATAATCAGAGAGTCTACAGGTTATGCCATCCCACAGTTTATCCATTTTTCATGCGGAATCTGGCCTGGCATTGAAGCAATTCGCGAGCCACAGGTACATCTGCAGTCGCTGGAAACTGACCTTGCTGCGTTGTCGGCCTTCTGTAACGATCGAATACAATCGGGGCATAAGGCCTATGCTGCTCTTGGAGAATGTGGATTGGACAGGTACTGGAATGGAGAGGCAGCACGCCGCCGTCTTGCCGAAGGGAATATGGCCGATGATGAAGATGGCCCAGGTACAGCAGATACTGCCGGAGAGCAGTATCTTTTCGGTGCGCAGCTGGAGCTGGCACGGAAATGTAACCTGCCGGTAATTGTTCATTCCCGTGATGCGTTCGAGGATACCCTCGGCGTCATAAAGGATGCCGGATATGACAAGGGTGTTATACACTGTTTTTCTTACGGCATACCTCAAGCACGGGCATTCCTGGACAGAGGCTGGTACATATCCTTTCCCGGAACGGTAACCTTTCCCAAGCGGCAAACGGACAGAGATGTTGTTGCTTCCCTGTTACGGTATGTACCGCCGGATAGAATGCTGCTGGAAACAGATGCACCCTATCTTGCCCCGGTTCCTCACCGGGGAAGCATGAACAGCCCCCTGTATATTTCTCACACCTATCGGCTTGTGGCCTCTGTCCTGGGGATTACAGAGGATGAGCTTGTCAGGTCTGTGCTTTCCAATGCACGAATGCTGTTTGACTACAGCAGCGCCAGCGTAAAGAAGGGTACATAGGTTACAAGCATTAAAATAAAGAACTGTAACAGCAGAAAGGGAATAATACTCCGGACAATTCGCATCACCGGTTTTTCAAAGGTGTAGCTTGCTATAAACAGATTCATACCTACCGGCGGTGTTAAAAACCCGAGAGCAAGGTTGGTAAGAAAGATTACACCGGTGTGTACCGGATGAATTCCAAATGATTCAGCTACCGGAATAATCAATGGTGAAACGACCAGAATGGCAGAATAGAGATCCATCAGACATCCAACCAGCAGAAGCAGAATATTCAATAAAAACAGGAACAGATATCTTGATTGTACATAGTGCTCAACAAGGGCAGTCAGCTGCATCGGGATGCCGGCATCAATCAAAAAAGAAGAAAGACCTTTCGCTGCCCCGATTATAACCAGAATGCCTCCGGCAATGGGGATGCTTTTAAGACTGATGCGGAAACCTTCTTTTATTGAAAAGTCGCGCCGTACAAAAACTTCAAGAATAAAAGCATAAATCGCGGTAAAGGCTGCAGTTTCTATCAACGAGAAGAATCCCGAAAAATAGCCAAGCACGATACAGGCTGGCAGGGCCAGTTCGGGAAGGCTGTCTTTCAGGGAAATGAGCAGTTCTTTGATGGAAAACCGGGTTCGTGAATGGGTCGTGTCTTTAAGGATGCCAAGGGCAATCATACCGGCTGCCATCAAGATTCCCGGAATGATAGCGCCTTTGAACAAGTCATAGACATCTACCGAGAAAATATTGGTGGTACCATAGATAATAACAGCCAGACTTGGCGGAAAAAGAAGCCCGAGGGATCCTGATGATGTTATCAGCGATTCGGCATTTGATCTGGAATATCCGCTGCCTGTTAAAATGACTGAAAGCAGACCTCCCAGTGCAAGGATGGTGACTCCCGAGGCCCCGGTAAACGTAGTAAAAAATGTAGCAACGATAACTGTTGCAACCACCGGTCCGCCGCGTATCCATCCTACGGAATGTTTTATGATTTCAAGCAGCCGTTTGCCTGCGCTGCCCTGTGCCAACAGAAAGCCTCCCAGTGTAAACAGGGGAATTGCAGCAATACTTTTGTCGGTTAGTATGCTGTAGGATTCAAGGGAGATCATTTCCACATAGCCGCCGCCCTGGCTGAAGGTCACATAGGCCAATCCTGAAAGAACGATAAACAGGGGTACACCGAATACAGCGCCTAATACAAGAATACCTATCAAAGGCCACAAGAAAATTTCTGATGTTGCAATCCAGGCATTAAAAACGGTGTTAAGAAGCGGGACCTCTTCAATTTGCAGCAAGGACCACAGGATACCAGCTACAGGCCCTGTCGCAATGATTGTTCCTGATACGAGTCCGGCGATAGAGGCGAGCAGTTTTTTACGTCGCCTGACAGTCAGGACTATGATGCCGAGAAACATCAGCGGAAGGCAAAAAAAGATCAACACCATGGGTATGCCCCATAGTTTTTCACCGGGTGCAAAGGCTAAAAAGGTTTCTGAAACCGACGCGAAAAAAAGGGCAGTCAGGATGCAGACAGAAAGGCCGGTTCTGGCAGGTTCAATTATCCGGAGAATCCGGTCCGGTAGGTTGTCGCTCAAGGCAGACAGGCTGAGCTGTTTGTTTTCGGCAGTTGTAATAATACCGGCGATGGCTGCAAACATAAACACCAGATTGACCTGTACAAGGTCTGCTGATGGAACAGAAAATCCGGGAATTGCCATCAAGGCCCGGAATAAAAGCGGAAAAATCGCCAGCAAGACAAGCAGCGCTACGGCTGTAATCCGGGCAGCCTTTTTGATCATTGCCGGTTCCTTACCTGTGTAATCAATTCCCTGATCCGGGCGTAGAGCTTCATGTCAAATGCGCCCGGGGCTGCCCTGTTCACCAGCTCAATGTCCTTTGCAAAGTCGGCTTCCCAAACAGCCAGTTCATCGGGGCTGGGGGTAATCATATTGACTCCCTCATTTTTCATGTTTGCAACATATTGTCTGTCGCTGGCTTCCAGAGATTCATTCAGGCGTTGGCGCATCCGCTCAACAGCTTCCATCATCGCAGGTTTATAGTGTTCGGGGATACGATCCCAGGCATCGTTGCTCAGTACAAAACCGGCCATAATGGGTGAAAGTTTTGTATCAAGCCCGTAACTTATGTTTTTTGAAAAACCGGTTACATAGGCATACAGATGGACACCGAAAAAGCCGCGGACACCGCTGTTGCTGCGAAGTGATTGAAGAAGGCGTGATGCCGGTAAATCTTCGATAGTAAAACCGGCAGCCCGGAAGCTGTCTCCCAGGACCGGACTTTCCAGACCGGCGGAGGCAATTTTGATGCGCTTAAGATCATTCAGGGATGCAAAGGGATCTTTTGTATAGAATGAAAGCCAGCCTACATTGGTCCAGGCGATCATCTCGAACCCTGCGGCTTTGTATTCGTTAACAAAATGATCTCCCATCTTGTCCAGAACAGCATCAAGTTCCTGCTGGCTGCGGATAAGAAAGGGCATCGTAAGTGTATAAATTGAGGCCTTGGGTGCCAGTTCGTGAAGGCCAATGGTTGTGAAGATCGCGCCGTCCAGGGGCGCACGCTGTCCCGGTCTGACAGAGCGGAACCGCTGGATTACACTTTTTTCGCCGCCAAGTGATTGTACGTCAAAAAAGGTCACGGTTACCAGTCCACCTGTAATCTGGGACCATTCCTGGGCCAGCGCCCGTTGTTCTATATCCCAGGGAGAGCGACTGGGTGCGACAGAAGCGATCTTGAGCTGGATTCGATTTTGGGCAAAGGCCGCACCGGCAGCAATCAGAATCAGGATGACGAGAATGGTCTTTTTCATGGCGTTTCCTTTATTCAAGTATAAAATCCGGTTTATGATTTTTAAGCCAGACAGCCTGGCGTCGCGCAATGGTTAATATCAGGCGTTCTTCCGGCCGGGAATCCGGATCAACAGCCAGGGCACGGGAAACAGCTTCATCAAAGCCTGCGCTGTCCTGTGCCGGTATGGCAAAGGTACGAGCATAAGCTATCCAGGTGGAGGGATTCTGGCCCTTTGACCAATGCAGGGCCTGTTCAAAAGCCATACGGGCTTTTTCTTCACCGCCGCCTATAGATTCCGGGGCTGCGGCATAGAAAGCCATCAGAACCTCCCATAAGGCTCCGTTATTAAAAGAGGGGTCAAGGAGGGTTCCGTGTTCCAGCATCAACGCAGCTGAATGTACACGCGGTATAACTGCAGAGTCCATCGGGTCAAGGGCAAATGCACCCAGAATGCCTGCTCCTGCCCAATACAGGGATGAAACATCAGGTTTTTTGAGGTTTTTTAACGCACGCTGGATCTGCTGTTCATTTCCGGATTGCAGAGCTGTCTTGAACCCCGGGTAACGGATGTCAATCCCGTTAAGGACAAATCCCGCACCTCTCAGGTAAAGATTTTTTGCCCGGAAAAAAGCGGTGTTTTGAGCAGAAAACGACTCCGAAGGCAGCTGTTCGGCCGGTGTCTGGATGAATGCGTTGGCATACATGATATACAGCTGTCCGGTAAACAAGGCCAGCCCTTCATGTCGGGGGTTTTGCAGCATCATGATTTCATACAGTTTTAATGCTGTGGGAAAAAAATCAGCGACCAGCTCAGGATCGTTCTCACCGGTAAGCGCTATCATTGGATCGGACCCGGTGCGTGGGCGGGCATGTGGGGACGGTGCGAGCATATCGGCAGTAGTTTTCATCGCCAGCCGTTGAATGGAACAACCCGGCAGGGCAAGACTGGCGGTGGTGATCGCACAAAATAACAGCAGAAACCGGTTGGCGGTCATAATGACTCCTTTTTCCAGTCTTCAATAAAAAATTCGTAGGCTGCGATGGTTGCCGAAAGTACAATGTCCTGAACCGGCCCTCTGCCATCCTGGTTGTTGCCTTCCTGGATATACAGATTCTTTAATATACCCTGTACATCCTTGATTGTACAGGAAGTATCATTCGCCCGCCTTCGTTCAAGAAAACGGAGTTCCTCTTCGTACACTGTTTTGTATTTATCGGCCTGCCATTCGATGGTTTCACTCATTGTTACTGACTATAGTAGTTTTTTTACCATCCTTCAAGTATACTGTTGTTATGGATACCCGGATTAACATCAAAGAACAGGCTTTGAGTGAACTGTCCACCGCGCTTTCCCGCTCTGATGATCCTGATTTTATAAATGAATTTCTGCAATGTCTGCTTACTCCCAATGAAATTGATGAAGTTGCAACCCGTTGGGCTTTGGTACGGGAGATTGATGTCGGAACAACTCAGCGCGAAATAGCCCGGAAGATGGGGTTAAGTCTGTGCAAGATAACCCGTGGATCAAAAGAACTGAAAAAAGAGAATTCACCCTTCAAACGGATGTTTGAACTGCTGCCATAAAAAAAGCACGCCGGAAGGCGTGCCTTTGTCATCAGCCTGTTAGAGGCGCCCAACAGTTTTTTACCGCAATACGTCAGCAATTTCTGGTCGCTGCCAGCGTACTGCAATGTCCCATGCGGTTTCACCCGCGACATTTCGGGCCGAACGGTCTACACGGGGCAGGGTTAAAAGCCTCTTTACAGTATCTATATCTGCAAGGCGGGCTGCATAATGCAGTATGGAATCACCGATTGTGTCGGTTTTGTCTGCTGCAAATTCGGCAATCACCGGGACAAGGCTTTTCATACGCACAAGGGCAATGCTGACAGCAGTATCACCGGCATTATCGCTGGCATAGGGATCTGCTCCTGCAGCCAGTAATATGCGGCCGAGGTTTTCCTGTCCTGATCGTACAGCCAATACCAGAGCGGTTGATCCGGTACGGTTTCTGTTATTGACCGGGAACCGTGCAGCAATAAGGGCGTTCAGCACTTCTTCAGATGCACGTTCGGAAACAGCGGTATGAAGAGGGGTGTTTCCGTCGGAGTCAACAATATTGGTATCAGTACCGATGACAGCCATTACAGTTTCAGGGCCTTTTCTGAACGAAAGAGACAGCGGTGTTCTACCGTAGGAGTCGCGGCTCATCGCATTTCCGCCGGCCCTTCGCAGTCTGTTTATAATATCACGCGACGAGAACTCAACGGCCTCGTGGTAGGCATTCCGGCCGTACATATCCTGCATTACCGGACTGGCACCGCGTTCAAGCAGCAAAATAACAACTTCAGACCTGTCAGCCTGAATGGCATCGGTTAAAGCTGTTTTTCCTGTTTCGTCAACGGCATTGATGTCTGCTCCTGATGTCAGAAGCGAGCGGAGAAATCCCATATCTCCCTGACGGGCTGCTTCGTGAAGGGCAGTCTTTCCGGCCAGATTGCGGGCATTCAGAAGTTTTTTCCCGTTGTATTGCGCATCATGGTTTATAAGGGCAGCAGCTGCCTTTCCTGCAGACCACCTTATGCATGCATGCAAAGCCGAGTTTCCCAGAAAGTCGCGGGCATTTATGTCCGCTTGTTTATCTCCGGTATTGGACAGAAGCTTTCGTATAGTTACATCGGAATCAGCTTTTACCGCATTAAAAAGGGCTGTTTCACCATTCGCATTTCGTGCATTGGGGTCACCGCCTTTTTCGATAATCAAGTCAACAACACTGGTCAGCTGCCACTCGGCTGCCAGGTGCAGGGGCGTGTTTCCTGCACCGTCGGCGCTTTTAATCACATTGGAATTAAGAACCCAGTCTTGACGACCGCCCATGCGGGTTAATGCTGCCTTTAGTGCTGATTCACCCGATACGTTAGGATTATACACATCTGCCCCATAGGCCAAAAGCAACTCTCCTGATGCCCGGTCATTGTTTCTGACAGCAATATGAAGGGGACTGTCGCCGTTTTTATCGCGTGCGTTTACATCTGATTTACGTGATATCAGATAGTTGATGATTTCAGGATTTGCTTTACCAAGTACCGCAATATGCAGGGGGGTCGCTCCACGTGAATCTCTTGCCTGGATGTTTGCTTCGGTAATAACCGCCTGTGTCATTTCGATGCCGGCCTTGATGGCTCGTGTCAGTGCTGTTTGCCCTTCAATGTCTTCTGCATGAATATCAGCACCGAGTTTTATGAACAGGTTTGCCTGTGTCATCTGTGACCGTTCAATTGCCAGTGAAAGAGGTGTTATTCCCTTTTTGTTTCGTTCATTTATGTCTGCACCAGCTGAAAGAAGGGCTTTGATAATATCCTCGCTCATACCAAGTCTGGCAGCAATGTGAAGGGGTGTTTCACCATAGCTGTCTTTTCTGTTGGGATCTGCACCGGCAGAAAGCAGTCTGTTGAATATTTCTGACCGCGCAGCGACCGGCATGACAAGGTGCAAGGGGGTATTCCCGGCGCTGTCCACCTGATTTGGATCTGCACCGGCAGAAAGAAGGATGCCGGTAATTGTTATATCACCGCTTCTGACTGCGTCATGCAGGGGTGTGGACGTTGATGCGTCCTTTACGTTAACCGGAACGTTTCTTTCGATCAGATAGGTTACATAGCCTGCATGGCCTCTGCGGGCTGCCAGGTGAAGCGGGGTCTGTCCATCCTCAAAGCGCATTGACGGATTGCGCTTGAGGATAGAGGTTTCAAAATAGTCAAAATCTGTTCTGAGCGGCTCTGCGCCCGCAAGCAGAAGCATTGCAGCAATCCGCGCGCTGGCCGGATTTACCGGGTCTTGATATGCAGCAGCAAGCGGGGGTCTACCGGAGGCGTCTCCGACTGATATGACACCCCCGGATTTCAGGATGATATCAATTGCTTTTTCATCAAGATTGGCTGCT
>CAZXJV010000104.1:0-8619 GCA_964641135.1 uncultured Treponema sp.
TCAGCATGGCCGGGGCAGTCGATGTGCGCATAGTGACGCTTTGTTGACTGATACTCCAGGTGGCGGGTATTAATAGTAATACCACGAGCCTTCTCCTCGGGAGCATTGTCGATTTCATCGTACTTGAGAGCCTTGTCACCGAATTTTTTTGCACAATGCATGGTGATGGCGGCAGACAGGGTGGTCTTACCATGGTCAACGTGACCAATGGTACCAACGTTCATGTGGGGTTTTGTTCTTTCGAACTTTTCCTTTGCCATTTGATCCTCCTACAAGATTATAGGCAAGCGATAAAAATTGATTCCGCATTATATGGAATAGACACCCCTTATTCAAGGGAGCCATAATCCGCGAAAATAATACAAAACCAATCAGATACAACGAGACGAATAGGGATTTTCAGAGCAGGAATCAAGAACCGCGACTAAAGAAGCGATACTTTTTTTGACGTGGGCCACCCATAGGTTTTCGGGCGGCTTCGGCCGGATCCACCTGATCATCACAACTGTTTCGTTGATGACTGGTTTGGCATCCTGAAGAGCCATGCGGAAGCTACGCATCCGCAGTAATTCTCCCCTGATACCAGCTGTATATATCAAAAACGCCAACGGCGTATTGAAAACGATATCAAGGGCGCGCAATCCTGCCCTTTACGGGTTTTACGGTTGCGCCCTGGACTCTCAAAGAACACCGAAGCATTCATGCAGGGCAGAATGCTCCAATACCTGATATGTATACTCTTTTTAAAGTAAACATGTCAATAGTCTATATAAAACTGCATCAAGCAGCTTTGTAAAAAAAGAACCGCGCACGGAATCCGGCGCGGTCTTTTACAGAACAGGAATATTCTACCAGCGATAGTGAGCGAATGCCTTGTTGGCGTCCGCCATGCGGTGAGTATCTTCCTTCTTCTTGAAAGCAGTTCCGGTGCTGTTGAATGCATCAACCAGCTCTGCAGCGAGGCGTTCCGACATTTCATGTCCTGAACGGGCGCGGGCAGCATTGATCACCCAGCGCATCCCGAGCGCTTCACGGCGGGACTCACGGATCTCGATCGGAACCTGATAGGTGGCACCACCAACGCGGCGGCTTTTAACCTCTACCATCGGCTTGACGTTATCAAGTGCCTTCAGGAAAACCTCAAGAGGCTCCTTTTCGGTCTTGTCCTTGATTTTGTCCATTGCATCATAAATGATACGCATGGCTGTTGCTTTTTTCCCGTCCAGCATCATACGGCTGACAAACTTGCTGACAACCAGGCTGTGATACTTGGCGTCCGGAGCAAGCGGACGGGCGATAGATTTGTTCTTTCTTCCCATTTTACCGTCTCCTTAGGCCTTCGGCTTTTTAGCGCCGTATTTTGAACGACTGCGTTTGCGGTCAACAACACCGAGGGTGTCCTTGGAACCACGAACAATGTGATAGCGCACACCAGGAAGATCCTTGACACGACCGCCGCGGATCAGCACAACAGAGTGCTCCTGCAGGTTATGGCCAACACCGGGGATGTAGGCGGTAACTTCGATTCCGTTACTCAGGCGTACACGGGCAACCTTTCGAAGGGCCGAGTTCGGCTTCTTCGGGGTAACCGTCATAACGCGGGTGCATACACCACGGCGCTGGGGGCAGGACTGAAGAGCCGGACTTTTTGTCCGGTTTGAGACAGTCTTGCGGCCCTGCTTGATAAGTTGGTTTATTGTAGGCATCTGCCTTTTCTCCTATTTCTGATCCGGTCAGCACCCCGGATGTAAAATGATATACACTTCATATTGAAAAAATAATCATTCAATATGGTAAAACGAACGAAGCCGATTATACCGGCGTACCGGCAGCAGTGTCAACAACATACCGGAACGCCAGGGCATCAATCATTCTCATCCGCTTCGAACTCAACCTCGTCCTCAATCTGCTCCTGGGCTTTCTCAAGCTTGCGGCGTTCCAGAATCTCGTTCATCTGCAGGTCAAGGTCTCCCTTTTCACGGTCAAAAAGCTTGACATGCTTGTACTTGCGGATGCCGGTACCGGCCGGAATCAGGTGGCCGATGATGACATTTTCTTTCAGACCGCGAAGGCTGTCGCTTGAACCGGCGATGGCTGCATTGGTCAGAACCCTGGTTGTTTCCTGGAAAGAAGCAGCAGAGATAAAAGAATCGATATTCAAAGACGCACGGGTAATACCCTGGAACAGCGGACGGGCAATAGCCGGCTGGCCGCCCTCGCTCATTACACGGTTGTTTTCCTCGTGGAATTTATATTTATCTACCTGTTGACCGAAGATAAAGCGGGTATCACCTACAGCAACAACCTCTACCTTCCGGAGCATCTGGCGCACAATAACACCGATATGCTTGTCATTGATAGAAACACCCTGCATGCGGTACACCTGCTGAATCTCGTCCATAAGGTAATTCTGCAAGGCATTTTCACCGGAGATCATGAGAATATCATGCGGATTGAAGGAACCATCGCACAGCATATCGCCGGCATGAACCTCATCACCGTCACGGACCAAAAGCCGTCTTCCCATCGGAACCAGGTGTTTAAATTCCTTACCATAAGGATCGCGGACAATAAGAACGCGCTTGCCCTTGAGGATACCCTTGAAAGATACGGTTCCGCCGATTTGGGCAAGAACCGTGGGAACCTTCGGCTTACGGGCTTCAAAAAGCTCGGATACACGGGGAAGACCACCGGTGATGTCTTTTGTCTTTGCAGATTCTTTGAGCATCTTGGCTATGGTTGTTCCCTGTTTAACCATCTTTTTATCATCCACAAGCAGATACGATCCGCCGGGTAGATAATACGAACCGATGGTATTACCGGATTCGTCGGTAATCAGGATGCGGGGCTGTTTAGCCTCTACCTGGAAATCCGAAATGCGCTTTTCAATCTTGCCGGTTTCTTCATCAAGTTCTTCGTTAAGGGTCGAACCCGGAATGATATCTTCATAGTGAACATACCCGTCAAATTCACAAATTATCGGCTCGGAGAAGGGATCAAAGGTAGCAATCGTCTGATTTGCGGCGATGTACTCGCCCTTTTTCACGATGACCTCGGAGCCGTTACGGATCTCGGCTTTTTGTTCCTGACCAACCAGGCAAATCTTGTCCTTGAAAACACGTACGAATGCTGTATCGACAGAAGGAACTTCCTTACCGCCATGGGTATACAGGGGTTCGCCCTTAAGGATGCGGCGTCCGTCTTCAACCAGGGGTTTGTCACCCTTTTCCAGCATGAACTCATGGTTTACCTTGCTGTAGGTCATAGTTCCCTTACGGGTAAAGAGCCATGAGCCGCCCTTCAGCACAACATGCATACCATCGATATCATCGATAACGATAGGGTGTTTAAGAACAATACGGTTTTCTTCGCTGATCTTGGTCGCAGTACCACCAACATGGAAGGTACGCATCGTCAGCTGGGTACCCGGCTGACCGATTGACTGTGCAGCGATAATACCAACCGCCTCACCGATCTCGATAATCTTGTTGTGTGCAAGGTTGCGGCCGTAGCACTTCACGCAGACACCGTGCTTTGACTCACAGGTCAATACAGTGCGCAGCTTGACCCGTTCCACATCAGCATGCTCGATTTCTTCGGCCTTGTCGTCGGTAATATACTCGTTGGCGTCGATCAACACATCACCGGTGATGGGATGCTTGACCGGTTCCAAAGTATAACGCCCGGCAATACGATCCTTGAGATGCTCGACAATTTCATCACCCTCGCGGATGGGCGTGTAATCAATACCATTAATGGTACCGCAGTCCTCTTCGTTAACGACCACATCCTGGGCGATATCAACCAGACGGCGGGTAAGGTAACCGGCATCAGCGGTTTTAAGAGCTGTATCGGCAAGACCCTTTCGGGCACCGTTGGTAGAGATAAAGAATTCAATAACGGTCAGGCCTTCCTTGAAGTTTGACCGGATCGGCAGCTCGATAATTTCACCATTTGGCTTTGCCATAAGACCGCGCATACCTGCAAGCTGGCGTATCTGGTTGCGGCTTCCGCGCGCGCCGGAGGTAGCCATCATATAGATAGTATTGAAGCCGTCTTTATCGGACTCCAGGGTCTTCATCATGATGTTGGTCAACTCTTCATTGGTCTTTGACCACACCTCGACTACACGGTTATACCGCTCATCCTGGGTAATGTGTCCCTGTTGATACTGATTCTGGATCGCTGCAACTTCCTTGTTTGCCTTGTCAATCATCTCGGTTTTTTGCGGTGGAACAAGAATATCGTCCATGGAAAGAGTTGCACCGAAGAAGGTGGCGTAGCGGTAACCGGTAGCCTTGATCTTGTCCAGCATCTGAACAGTCAGCCATGGGCCGCTGGCCTTATGGACAGCCTCGATCAGTTTGCGGATTTCCTTGTCATCCAGGGTAACATTGGAGAACGGAACACCATCGGGCATCTCTTCATTGAAGATAAGACGGCCTGGCGTGGTTTCAACCTCAACACCGCGGTAGTTGATCTTGATCTGGGCCTGCCAATCCAGGGCACCGGACTCGGCAGCCATCATTACCTCGTCAACGCAGGTAAAGCGACGGCCGGATCCCTTTGCATTCGGTTTAATTTTGGTCAGATAGTACAAACCGAGAACCATGTCCTGTGACGGATACACAATTGATTTACCGTTTGCAGGGTCAAGAAGGTTCCGGCTGGACAACATAAGAGTCCAGCATTCCATCTGGGCTGCCTGGGTGAGCGGCACGTGAACAGCCATCTGGTCACCGTCAAAGTCTGCGTTGAAAGCACGACAAACAAGAGGATGCAGGCGGATTACCTTTCCTTCGACAAGCACAGGTTCGAATGCCTGGATACCCAGACGGTGAAGGGTTGGTGCGCGGTTAAGCATAACAGGATGCTCGCGGACTACCTCATCAAGAATGGCGAATACTTCAGGTGATTCCTGCTCGACAAGGAGTTTTGCCTTTTTGATGTTATACACAACATCCTTGTCTACAAGCTTTTTCATAATAAAGGGCTTGAAGAGCTCCAAGGCCATCTTGGTGGGAAGACCGCACTGCCACAGCTTGAGCTCCGGGCCGACAACGATTACAGAACGGCCGGAATAGTCAACACGCTTTCCAAGCAGGTTCTGTCGGAACCGACCCTGCTTACCCTTGAGCATATCAGAAATTGATTTAAGAGGGCGGTTGCTGGCACCCTTTATAACCCGTTTGCGCTTTGAGTTATCAAACAGGGCGTCAACTGCTTCCTGAAGCATTCGCTTTTCGTTGCGGATAATGATATCAGGTGCATTAAGGCTCATCAGGCGCTTGAGGCGGTTGTTGCGGTTAATAACGCGACGATACAAGTCATTCAAATCCGAGGTAGCAAAACGGCCGCCGTCCAGCTGTACCATCGGGCGGAGCTCCGGAGGAATGACAGGGATAACATCGAGAATCATCCATGACGGTTTATTTGTGGAAGCGCGGAAGTTCTCGACGATTTCAATCCGCTTAAGCAGACGCTTGTCGCTCTTTGCACCTTTTTCGATCATTTTTGCACGCAGTTCAGCGGCAAGCTCGTCAAGATTAAGGTTTTCCAGAAGGGTTTTGATGGCCTCGGCACCCATACCTGCTGTAAAGGCTCCACCGTAGCGATCCTGGGCCTCGTGATACTCATCTTCGGTCAACAGCTGGTTCTTTTTAAGATCAGTGTCGCCGGCGTCAATGACGATGTATTTTTCATAGTACAAAATCGAACGCAGACCAGCTACCTGAAGATCAAGCAGCAGTCCCATCCGGCTGGGCACCGAGCGGTAATACCAGATATGGGAAACAGGAGCGGCCAATTCAATATGACCCATGCGCTCACGGCGTACCTTGAAATGAGTAACTTCAACACCGCAACGATCGCAGATTACACCCTTGTACCGGATAGACTTGAATTTTCCGCAATAACATTCCCACTCTTTTGTGGTACCAAAAATGCGTTCACAAAACAGACCGTCTTTCTCGGGTCTGAGCGTGCGGTAGTTAATGGTCTCCGGCTTTTTCACCTCGCCGTAGGACCAGGCACGGATGGTTTCCGGTGAGGCAAGCTTTATCTGCAGACTGTCAAAATCCTGGATATCTCTCATTGTCGTTCCTTAATTTAGAAATTCGAACCGGCTTTGGTGATCAGTTCCTCATCACGCTCGGTGAGGGGGATCTGCTTGCCCTTTGCATCAAAAATGGTGAAGTCAAGCGCCAATCCGCGCAGTTCCTGCACCAAAACATTGAAAGACTCGGGGACACCGGCCGCCGTCGAGGGTTCACCCTTGACGATCGATTCGTAAATCTTCGAACGACCGTTCATGTCGTCCGACTTGATGGTCAAAAGTTCCTGAAGGGTATTGGCGGCGCCATAGGCCTCCAGTGCCCATACTTCCATTTCACCAAGACGCTGACCACCAAACTGGGCCTTACCGCCGAGCGGCTGCTGGGTAACCAGCGAATACGGTCCGGTAGATCGGGCATGCATCTTGTCATCAACAAGGTGGTGCAGCTTCATGAAGTATATAACACCAACGAAGACCGGATTCACAAAAGGAACGCCTGTCCGGCCGTCGCGAAGGACAACCTTGGAGTTTGTCGGCAGTCCGGCTTTCTTCAGCTTCGCTTCGATCATATCGGTGGTCGGAGACTGGAATACCGGTGTCTCGTACCATTCATCAAGGATCTTTGCAGCAAGACCGAGCTCGGACTCCATGATCTGACCGATATTCATACGGCTGGGTACACCGAGCGGGTTCAGACAGATATCAAGCGGGGTTCCGTCTTCCATGTAGGGCATATCCTCTTCGGGGAGGATGCGGGCAACGATACCCTTGTTTCCATGGCGACCGGCCATCTTGTCGCCTTCACGCAGTTTGCGCTTGGTGGCAATAAGAACCTTGACAACTTCTTCTACACCGGGATTCAGATCATCCCCTTCGGTGCGTTTAAGGCGCTGAACGTCAATAATAGTTCCTTCAACCCCGTGCGGAACACGCAGACTGGAGTCGCGAACCTCTTTGGCTTTTTCGCCAAAGATTGAATTAAGCAGCTTGAACTCGGGTGTGGTTTCGGTTTCGCTTTTGGGCGTAACCTTACCGATCAGGATATCGCCGGAGCGGACCTTTGCTCCGATACGGATGATTCCCTCGCCGTCAAGATTATCAAGACTCTTTTCGCTGGTATTGGGAATATCGCGGGTCAGTTTTTCCGGCCCGAGCTTTGTCTCGCGAACCTCGGTAACAAATTCCTTGATGTGAATGGAAGTAAACATGTCTTCCTTGACCACACGCTGGGAAATGAGGATGGCGTCTTCGTAGTTGTAGCCGTTCCACGGAACGAAACCAACAAGAATATTGCGACCCAGGGCCAGCTCTCCATGATAGGTTGAAGGACCGTCTGCAAGGGGAGTACCCTTGTCGACTTTCTGACCCAGCTCGACCAGGGGACGCTGATGGTAACAGGTATCCTGGTTGGTACGCTGATATTTGAGAAGCGGATATTCGTCACGGGCAGAAGCGTCTTTGACGCCGGCCGGTTTAATGACAACCATTTCGGCGGTAACCGATTCTACAACACCCGGGCGCTTGGCCTTGATAAGAACACCGGAGTCATAGGCGCACTTTGTTTCCATACCGGTACCGACACGGGGCGGTTCGGGGAACAGCAGAGGAACGGCCTGGCGCTGCATGTTTGAACCCATGAGCGCACGGTTGGCGTCGTCATGCTCCAGGAAGGGGATAAGGGCTGCAGAAACCGAAACAACCTGTTTGGGAGAAACGTCCAGATACTGAACGTCCTTGGGCGAACGGGTAGAATAGTCACCCTGACGGCGGCACGGAATATGATCTGTACTGAACACACCCTTGTCATTGATGGGTGTAGATGCCTGGGCAATATAGAAGCGGTCTTCATCCATTGCCGAAAGGTACTCGATCTCGCGGGTAACCACGCCGTCCACAACCTTGACATAGGGGGCTTCAAGAAAGCCATAGTCATTCACGCGGGTATAGTTTGCCAATGAAACGATCAGACCGATATTCGGTCCTTCAGGGGTTTCAATGGGGCACATACGACCGTAGTGGGTATAATGAACGTCACGAACTTCGAATCCTGCGCGATCGCGTGAAAGACCACCGGGACCAAGTGCGTTGATGCGTCGCTTATGTGTCAGTTCGGCCAGGGGATTAACCTGATCCATGAACTGGGAAAGCTGGCTTGAACCGAAGAATTCCTTGATCGCGGCCACAATCGGCTTGATTGAAATAAGATCCTGCGGCTTGATGGTCTCGGTTTCCTTCAGGCTCATGCGTTCTTTTGCGATGCGTTCCATGCGTGAAAAAGCGGTCTTGAGTGTATTTGTCATCAATTCACCGACAGAACGCACACGGCGGTTGCCAAGGTGATCGATATCATCGATTGATTCCTCGCCGATATACACATTCACAAGGAACTTCATGGTGGCAATGATATCCTGCTTGTCCAGGGTATACTCGCTCAAAGGCTCGGCGTAGTTAAATTTCTTGTTGAGCTTGTAGCGTCCAACGCGGCCGAGATCATACCTTCGTGTCGAGAAGAACATGGATACAAGATCTTTTTCAGCTGTTTCAACGGTAATCGGCTCGCCGGG
>CAZXJV010000105.1:0-8427 GCA_964641135.1 uncultured Treponema sp.
TAGGATTCAAAACACCTGAAGAGGTTTTTGTCGCACTTCGTCATTGAACGCGGGAATTAGAAAATCGATATCTGAAAGACATTTTCTAAACATTAATGTCCTTAGCGCGGGAAATCTTCGATATATAATCCATTTTAGAAAAAGTTCACAACAAGGTTAATTTGATTTATAAGTCCATGTGCAATGAAATGTGCAATGCGCTCTTCTGATTTTACTTGAGGGCACCTGATTACACCTGATTATTGACAAAAACACCGAAAACCGGGTTAAATGGGTCAAATCAGTTAAGAAACCGCAAAAAATAGTACTTTTAAGGCGTGGGTCGATGGTTCGAATCCATCGTGGCTCAGAAAAAACGGAATCCGAAAGGGTTCCGTTTTTTTATTCCCTGCCACGATGGATTCGAACAGGAGAGTGCGTCCCGTCAGGGCCCGGCACAGGGAAGTGCCGGGAGCACTCGCAGGCGGCCTGGAAGCTGAGCGCAGGAGGCGCGAAGCTGGAAGGCGAATCCATCGTGGCTCAATAGAAAAGACCTGAATCGAAAGATTCAGGTCTTTTCTTTATTCTTCCTTTGCAACGGCATAGATCCGCTCAACTTCCCGTGCAGGCACAAAACGCCTGACCGCGAGAGCTATGATTATAATACCTGGGATATTTATCGCAAGACGCGCAAGGGCAAACCGGATGCCGACCGACTGCATTTCAAAAAGCAACATCGGAATCTTTGTTGTTGACCAGGCTCCAATAAAAACAAGAATATTGGAAAAGCCCGCGCCCTTTTTCATCATCATGGCTGCAACCGGAAACGCTCCATACAACGGACCGGCTGCGGCAGACCCGAGCGCAAACGCAATCAACTTTCCTGTAACACCTGAGGACTCACCAAGAAGACGAATAAAGGTTTCGCGGGGAACCCAGACATCCAGCAAGCCCAGAATTAAAAAGATTGGAGGTAATACAAAGGCCATTGATGCCAGCTGATGCCAAAGCGAGCTCCAGGCCTTGTCGGCACGCTGTGGAACCATCACCACAAAAAGAGCGAAGACACCTGCCATCACTATCACCGGCATATAACGGCGAATCATTGATTGTTCTTTTTTCAAAACGAAACCACCTTGCTTACAAAAAAAGCTGCCGCTATGGAAAAAATTAAAGCCAGAACATTCCGTAATAATGCGATCCGCTTGCCGAATACCGATATTTCCATTGGCAGGGTAACCACACCGACCATCATTAGCGTTGATACAAAGGCAGCAATTTGCAGAGTACCGGCTCCGTTACGTATAAGCTCTCCCGCTACCGGAAAGGCTACAAAGCCGGGAATCAGTGTAACCGAGCCGATCACGGCCGCAGCAAGAAGACCGAACCACCCGGAATCTTCGCCAATCAACCGCGAAATGGCCGATGAATCAAGGACTGAAAGGGAAATAGCAATAAGCAGAACCACCGCAAGGAGCTGGGGCAAGATTCCTTCGATGGACTTCAAGCCCTTCATCAGGGCCTTAAGGCTTTTTTTTCTGTCCTTAAAAATAGAAACAACAAAAAGCACTACGGTTATTGCATACAAAAAGAAGGTATCCATTTATTTGATATTACTCCTGTATTAATTTTATAAAAGATTTCACAAATACTGAGGTATCCGCCGCAAGATCTCCGGTCATTCCGTCCATGCGCCACTGTGTCAATAAAAAACGAAATCCGCCAATCAAACCGAGCGCAGCCTGTTCTGCCTGAACCGTCTTTCTGAATAATCCCGCTTTCTGTCCGCCGTTGATGACAGCACTGATGCGGTAAATGGTTCCACGCATCATTCCAAGCATCCTGTGGTTCAAATCCTCCGAGGCACAAAACAAGTCTTCCGAGAAAAAAACACCGGTCAATTGCGGACGTGCAATAAAATGCCGCACATGTGCAGCAAAAAAAAGTTCAAGGGCAGCTGCAGCACTTTCTCCGCGAAGCTCTGCCTCGGCAAAGATGTCATCGCGGCAGCGTTCAACCTCACCTGCAATTGCAATTACAATATCTGCCTTTGATGCAAAATGGCGATACAGGGCCGCTTCGCTCAAGCCAACCTCGGCCGCAAGGCGCTTGGTTGTGAGCTCGCGCAACCCCCCGGCACATACAACCTTGAGGGCCGCCTCTATTATTTCTGCGCGTCTGGTTTCCACCCTTCCTCCCTGTACTTCCCGGAAAATTTTATATAGCCTCGTGTTAGTAAATATTTACTAACTTACAGACAAACCTGGAAATAGTCAACAGGAAGGATCTGTGCAGCAGATAATTCTTGAACACTCCGAAAAACAATACTGTTTTTTTAAAAAGCCCCCTACAGCCTCCGAAGACAATATAAGACTTGCCGGTACGCCGGTCTCATACTACACTTAACCAAATGGAGGAAAAAGATGTCTGAACTTATCAACAACAGCGAAACCCGCAAGGCCGAGCTTAAAGAAATTATAAAAAATTTGAACACTGCAGATGACCATGCAAAGGCTAAAAAGCAGATGCAAAAACGATTTTCCGCCCTTTTAAAGGACTTGAGTCCAGAGGAAATTGCAGAGGCAGAACAGGCACTGATTGGCGAGGGCATGCCGGTACAAGAAGTACAAAAGTTGTGCGAAATCCACGTAGACGCGTTTGAGTCCACACTCAAAAAAAATGCAGGACGTGACCGGCAGGCAAGCCGGCTGGCCCGCCTGAGCGGACACCCGATCGCGACCTATCGCGCCGAAAACAAGGCCCTGCGCGGTGAACTGCGCACACTGCTGCGTGAGGTTTCTGCCTGGAAAAACGATGCAGATGCAGCACACGCCCGGAAGGTACAAGCTGCCTTTGATTCGGTGGCCCTTGTGGAAACACACTACGCACGGAAAGAAAATCAGCTGTTTCCCTATCTGGAAGCAGCAGGGTTTACCGGACCGTCAAAGGTTATGTGGGGTAAACATGACGAGATTCGTGTTGTCTTGCGCCAGCTTCGATCCGATATCCAATCGGGCGATTCTTCCTCGTCCCGTAAAACTGCAAACATCCTGGCCCGTTCACTCAAGCGCATGATTTTTATGGAAGAAAAGATTTTGTTTCCCACCGCTGTACGTAAACTGCCTGAACCGGTCTGGATAAGCATCAGACGCGGCGAGCCTGCAATCGGTTATGCATGGATTAAACCCGGAAACCTGTGGGATCCGAATGTGGCTTCTTCAAGCGGCGGCTATACAGCTGCAACAAACACAACAGCGTATGAGACCTCTGGCACTGCAACAGGCGGTTCTGTCTCCCCGGGAAACCCCTGGCGGAAGGATCCTGAACCGGTAGCCTCACCTGTGAGCGCTACCGGCGGCATAGAGCTTGCCACCGGGAATCTTACAGTTGAACAGCTAAACCTGATGCTGACAAACCTTCCGGTAGATGTATCGTTTGTAGACGAAAATGACATCGTTCGCTATTACTCAGACAACCCGGAGCGTATTTTTCCCCGCTCACCGGGTGTCATAGGCCGATCAGTTCAAAACTGCCACCCGCCGTCAAGCGTTCACGTGGTTCAAAAAATTGTTGACGACTTCAAGGCCCGCAGGCGCACCGAAGCGGAGTTCTGGATTCAGATGCGCGGCAAATTCATTCACATACGATACTTTCCGATGTGGTCAGGCGACACCTTCCGCGGAGTCCTTGAAGTTAGTCAGGACGTAACCGGAATCAGGGCCCTGGAAGGCGAAAAACGTCTGCTTGATGACTAGCAGGCTGATGACAAACTCGATGCGTGTCATCAGCCTTTTGACAGGATACTGACGGGCTAATGAAGGAATTTTAAATGGAATTGATACATAACAAGGATCCCCGGGTAACCGAACTGGCAACCTGGCTTTTACTGCTGAAGGAAGGACCGGCAAGCAGGGAAGAACACGATCGTCATCTGGCAGTTCTTGCCTCCTGTACAGCGATAGAGGTAAACGCAGCCATTGATCAGGTGCTGTGTTCAGCGGACAGCATCGAAGAGTGGAAAACACCGGTTGCCCGCTTTATGCGTTCGGTAAGCAAGACCCTGGATGCAGCCGACCTTCCGGAGTATCCAGCCGGCCATCTTCTTGCGGATATGGACGCCATGACAGACAGGGTGAATGCTGCATTGAGTACAGTACAGGCCGGGGTAAAGGCAATACGGGAAGGCAGACTTGATCTTGCCGATCTTGCAGAGCCTCTTGCCGGTCTTGAGTTTATCCAGGGTCATTATGAAACCCTGCAAAATACCGTCTTCCCTCTATTTGAAAAAGCAACACCGCAGCACGCCTGTGTAAAATTGATGTGGTCCTTGCAGGACGATGCCCTGACCCTTTATAAGCGACTGAAAGAACGCATCGGGAAAGCAGAAGATCCGGACACCGCCTTCTGGAAGGATATCGGAGACTTTTTTCTGTTGACAGGAAATCTTGCATGGCGGGAACGGCGGGTTTTATATCCGGCGGCATACAGGGCAATAAGCCCGGAGCAGTTCGCCCCAAAAACGGCCGGAAACGAGAACGCGAACCCGTTGGCATTCAGTTCATCGACCGGTTCTCTTGACCCCGTTGCCCTCGCCTCCATTTTCCGGGTTCTTCCAATCGATATTTCTTTTATAGACGCTGATGACCGCGTGCAGTTTTATTCCGATCCGCCCCATCGGATCTTTCCGCGTTCTCCTGCAGTAATCGGCCGGCTGGTGCAAAATTGCCATCCGCCAAAAAGCGTTGCGACTGTAGAAGAAATACTGCGAAGCTTCAAGGACGGCAGCCGCGACAGTGCAGACTTCTGGCTGACACTGAATGGCAGGTTTATCCGCATTCAGTATTTCGCGGTACGTGACCCTGAAGGGCGCTACCTCGGCACCCTGGAGGTTAGCCAGGATGCCACCGAACTGCGCGCCCTTGAGGGCGAAAAACGGTTGCTATAACGAACGGAACGGCAGGGGCCGATAAAATATCGCCTCTCCCTTGCTGTTTTTTAAACCGCTCATATCGAGCATGAACTGATCGACAGCTGCATCCGAAGCAAAACGAAGCGTAAAGGCAACGCGGTCATTCTGTCCCAACACAAGAACAGATGCAGGAAAATCTGCATTAATCGGCGATGATGACGCTTTTTCCGAGGTAAAATCATAACCGGTGTTCAGTATCCTGTTTCCCGAAACAATACGAATCTCCTGCGAGGTAAAGACAACCGGCGCAGGCAGGCGGTTTATAATTCTGCAATGTACATACAGATCGGTACCAACGCGATACGGGGACAGTTTAATCATCAGCTGATCAAGATAATACTCATCACCTGAACGAAGTACAAAAAGAGGGGGCCGATCCTCCTCAGCTTCCTCCTCATCATGATCACATTCGTCCGTATGTTCATGCGCGTGGGGATCTTCGATATGAATCACGCCGGTTCGTTCAAGATAGGCCAGTTGATGCCGGGCGAAAACGTCGGGAGTTTCACCATGAGAATACTCGACAAGGCGACTTTCTATACCGTCAGCGGCCAGATAGTCCTGATACTGCTGATCTGCAAGACGATACGTAATGTGCTGATTGAATACAGGATTCTCGCCCCTGCGGATAAATGAAAGATCAAGGCTGTATTCCTGGTGGAGATCTCCCCGAAGATGATAACGCTGAAAAAGCGGGGGATTATTAACCGGACGGAATTCAAAACGCCATATCGCGGTTTTTAACCCGCCCAGGGTATCCTGCCCGGGTTCTACCGTTACGGGCGAAAACATAAACGAGCCTGCCGCTGTCAGCTGGGCATCGGCCCGGGAAACAGCAAGGGGACGTACTGATGCATTTTTAACACGCACCTGCAGTACGAAAAGCCCTGTTTCCGGATCAACTGAAAGATGTCTGCCGGTTACAGTTACACCACCCTCCTTAAATTCTGTCACAGCGCTTTCATACGCAAGCGGGCTGACAGGCCCGTCAAGAGCGGGACCTGAGCAGGAAAGAATACACAAGATACATACTGCTGCTGTAATACTTAACAGACCTTTCACTCGCAATCTCCTGAAAAAAAGCATTCAGAAACCGGAGCCCTGCCGGGCAGATTTGGTTTCCTGAAAGATAAAAAAGGCCGCCCGGAGGCGGCCTCTGTTCAAACTGTTACATTAGAGTCCATCAACCGAATACACGGCATAACCGCGCGGCGGAGCCCAAACCTCTACCCAACCGTTGCTGTCGCAATACTTGCTGGCAGGCTGATAGTTCTGACCGGAAACCGGTGAATACCAGGCATATACCTTCAAGTTCTTGTTGCGCAGGTAGCTGTTGCCGGTCTGTACCCATGATCCCTTCCATGCTGTAGGATGATCATTGATGATAACAATGTAACCGGGAGCACTGGTTGACTTGCCATAGCTGCCATAGATCAGCTGATCGCCGTCGTTGGTCTTGAGGTTCTGGATGCTGGGAGCAGCTCCTGCGAGCTTTCCGCGTACCCATACCAGCTGTTTGATACCATTACCCCACTGACCGCCAAGCCCTTTCAGACCGTAGTCGAAGTAATCCTTCCACCAGATCATGGGATAACCCTGATAGGTCAGAATGAATGCATAGGCCATCATCTTGTCGCGGAAGATTTCGTCGGTATCGTGGTTACCTACAAAGGTAACAGCACGCAGCGGATTCTTTGCGGCAAAGGACTTGCTGTGGTTAACCAGGTCGGGCATGTAACCGCCACCTGATGAATTGGTAAAGATGTTCTTCATGGTGTAATACAGGGCAAAGTCAAAGACCGATGCATTGGCGGCATTTGCCCACCAATCAAGGGTGCTTATGTTTGAATCCCAGTATTCGCCAACAGAGAATACACCGCCGGTTGCAGCTTTCATGTCTTTAACAACCCAGGGATGGATTCCCTTGACATAGTCAAAGCGCCACTGGGTAAAGCCGGCATTGGTTGTGCTCTTGAGCCAGTTCAGCCAGGTTTTCATGTCGTTGTATGCAGGTCCTGCCGAGAAACAAAGGTCAGGATAACCGCCAAAGACACCCGAGTCGCCGCCGCAATAGTTGTTCGGATGGAAAGCATCCCACTGCCACATGGCCTTGCCGGACTTTACAGCACGGAAATCTGTCCAGGTGTTGGTCTTGGTTTTGGGATTGTACTGACTGTTAGCACCGGAACGATGGTTAAGTACGATATCTGCCATGGAAGCGATACCGCGGTTGCGATACTCGGTAATAGCAGCCTTCAGTTCAGCCTGGCTACCGAAACGTGTTTCGGTAGTGCCTTTCTGGTTGAGCTGGCCGAGGTCGTAATAGTCAAAGGGATCGTATCCCATTGAGTATCCACCGCCATCAGCCTTTGAAGGGGGCGGGAAATACATTACATCAATACCGTAGCCGCCTGCCATATTCTGCAGTTCAGCTGCACGGCTTTTCATTGTGTTGTACCAGTTTCCGCCTGCCGGTACATCCCAGTAGAATCCCTGCATCATAACACCGGACTTGCCGGTAGATGAGCGGTCCAAATCGCCGTCAATTGCACCTTCGGCATCGGGGCCTACGCCCAACGAGCACGAAGCCAAGAAAACGACCGTCAAAATAAGGGCTACAATTCCCCATTTTTTCATATGAGCTTCCTCCTCACTCATAAAAAAGATCGTTCTCCTTCCCTGTTCTGTCTTTTGATCACTTCAGCCTTTAATAACTCTCTGGACAGTCCCGGACAGGATCACGTCAACGGAGCAGTACCGTATTACCCCAATGGTAATTTTTAGCACAGACTCTCAAGCAAAATATTACGGCAGGGTTACAAGAAACGCAATCAAATTCATGTGTAAAGTTTTGGTGATGTTTCTGTAAGTAGAAGATTAAAAAATCAAGAATTCTGACAAAAAGTACTGCAGCCTGTCAAAAAAAGTGCGTACATCAGGCCTGAACCGGGATGCGTCCGTTTACAAAGGACTCAAAAAGGGCATATTGTTCGGCGGTTATATCAATAAAGGTAAATCCGCAGCGGACAGCGCCTGTTTCCTGCTCGTCAGTCCACACCAGACGGGCAAAGACAATAACCGGATCTGGATCATCCTCTCCCTCCAGATACAGGGCCAAGCGGATTTTTTCTTTACCGCAAATCAATTTATTACGTGTGTGCTTGTCAATTTCGGGAAGATCATGCAGGCCGATGCCGGATACACTGAGGTTGTAACTATGCGAGAATAGAGGTTTTTCCAGACGGTCGCGATGATCTGCATTCCACTTGACCGTCTCATAGGCGATCTTCATTTCATAGGGAATACGGGGAAAATCACGTCTGGTCACACTGTTCATGCAGTACCGCCTGCTGTTTGATGCGCAATCCGAAGCCGGCTGCGAAACAGCAGTGCTTACAAACGCAAGGTTTTAAAAGCAATGCTGTTAGCAGGCTGCTGACAAACTCTCAAAACCTTTTCATTTCACCGACTTTCGGATA
>CAZXJV010000106.1:0-8422 GCA_964641135.1 uncultured Treponema sp.
CTGTGAAAGCGAGTGAATCGAATATATTACACTTTCAAACTTCTTGTCAATACATCTTCGGCTTTTTCCGAATCTTTTTCAAACTCACTTGCCGTAAAGATCTGCTATTCAAAACAGAACTATCATTATACAGCGGTCTCTCACATCCTGATGCGGAATATTACATCGTTTGCGGGATTAAGCACTAAAACGCATCAATCAGAAAGATTCTGTGTCTCGGCGCGAGAATCTTTATAGCGTCAATACAATATTAAGTCAATAGAAAACACGGTATCATTTTAAAAAAAGAACAAAATAATAGTTTCGTAAAGCAAAATAAAAAGCGCAGACTAGCAGGATGCTGACAAGCATCGAGTTTGTCAGCATCCTGCTAGACAGTCCCTGAAGCACGAATCAACGAACGATAATGAAAGAGATAATCAATAAACGATCCGAGAGAAACCAGAACAGCAAGAGCATACAATACAAGATTTACTGTCGGCAACAAAGAATCTGTTCCGGCAAAAACCACATCCAGACGACGGAACAGCTCTATCATCAGGGAGAAACCGGAAGCAGTTATATATAAAACAGTTTTTGTCTTACCACCCTTACGGGCACCCATGGCAATTCCCTGTTTCATGGCAAGCATTCGCAGAAACAAGATTCCCATCTCGCGGTACAGTATCAGCAAAAAAAGAAATGCCGGAAGATAACCGGTCAACATAAAACACAGCAGAACAGTGACATTAGCTATAACATCCGCAAAGGGATCAAAAAGCTTCCCGAAGTCACTGACCTCATTTCGCTTCCGGGCGAAATATCCGTCAAGAAAATCGGTAAATTGCATGAATACAAAGAAAGGTACAAGGAATACTATCAGGAACGGCATTTCTATACCCGACCACACCGGTATAAAGAAAAGAACAAAAAACACAGGTGCCATAAAAATGCGCAATGCAGAAAAAAAGTCAGCAATTTTCATGGCATCACTATCATACGTGACAACGGAACTGTCAAGCTCCCAGGTCACTGACACAGGTCACTGACACATGTCAGCGACCTGAAAAGAAGCGAGTGAAAAGATACCGGATTCACGGATAGGACTTATAATCCTGAACAATACTGATTGCGGATGTAATCTTCTTGCCCGGAACAAATGAACGGGCGACAGCAAGAGCGCTTTCAATAACAGAGGCCGAATCAGCGACGCCGTGCAAAATTATCTCGTTCTCGTCAGAGGATGCCTCCAAAAAATGAACGGGCAATTTCAACTCAAAAACAATATGATTCACAAGTTTTTGGGCTTCCAGCAACTCATGTATGCGTTTTACCCCGGCGGTTTCCTGCTCGACGGTCATAGCCAATGATGCACTGTAGCGAATCATCTCGGCGGCAGTCTCGGAAGTTATAGTATCGGTGTTTATAACAAGGTGATAGCTTGAACTCTCATCATGATCCAGATTAAAAAAGCATTTATGGAAGCCGCGCCTGTTTTCATCGCTCTCCTGCATCAGTGCCTGAGCCTTTTTTTCCGGCCAGGAAAACTCCTGCATCAAACGATACACACGGACACTATCCGATGCGATCAACCGAACTGCATAGGAACCGGGCACGTCCTTAAGAATTGCAAAACCACCCCGGCCAATAAAAACGCAGTTGCCATCCTTTGCCCGTTCAAGAACAGCCTGGCGGAGAAAGTCAAAATACTCATCCCGGTCTCTTGCCAAAGAAGCCCAGAACCCCGGTTTCCGCTCATCATATTTCTGCAGTTTATCCGGTGCAAGTCCAAGAGCAAGTAAATCCTGCTCAAGGAGATTCCGGTTGACAAAGGAATAGCCAAGACTTCCGGCCAGGGCAGAAGCAACCTCATCACCGTAGGCTGCGATTTGACGGGAAATGGTGATTATCGACATGTTCAACCTCCTTGATGGATACACGATTGGCGGGTTACTGTATCCTTTGCAGGATCATCACTCCTGTAAGCATAAGGCCGCAGATTCAATCTGTCAAAGGAGTATCAATGAGTGTTCCAAAAATTGAATGGTTTAACAGAAACCGGAAAACAGTATACCGCAGTCGTGTGTTCAATGTAGACGAACTGGAAAGCACTTCACCGGACGGGAAGAATGGATCATTTTTATCGCTTTCGGCCGCAGATTGGGTAATAACAATACCTCTCACACAGGAGGGTGAACTCGTTATGGTCAGACAATGGAGGCACGGCAGCGGAAAAACAAGCTGTGAATTTCCGGGAGGCGTACTGGATCCCGGAGAAGATCCTGCGACTGCGGCCCGCAGAGAGCTGCTGGAAGAAACAGGATATTCAGCCGGAACATTGACACACCTTGCATCTCTTTCGCCGAATCCTGCAATTATGAGCAACACCTGTCATTTTTACCTTGCAGAAGATATGATACGAACTGACAAGCAAGAATTAGACCCTGACGAATATGTTCAGGTTTTGACATTCAAAACCCACCAGATGCTTGATCTGATGGGCAACGGGGAGTTCTCGCACAGTCTGATGGCTGCCGCATGTTTTCTGTTCCTGAAACATAAAAAGATGATTTCACCGGGGCTATCTGGTTAACAAGCTGATGACAAGATTCAAATTTGTCATCAGCTTGCCAGTACCCAGCAAGGCAGACAGCCCCTCTGTCATGTACTTTTTTTACCGGCCGCCGGTAACTGATTTGAAGGATTCATAGCTGTTACGCGGATCATAGATACCTTCACGATACTCACCTTTAAGACTTGGTATCCGCATGATCATGCCGGGCATAATCAGGTGAGGGTTGGTGCGCTGTCTGAGCAGGTCCTTGTTCGCCTCGTACAGCTTCGGCCAGAGGAAAGGATCTCCATAAATAGAAGGAATCCCTGCAACATTCCAGAAACAATCGCGGGTAAGCTGCCACCGGTCGACACGGTAATAGGCCGGAAGAGGAATTATCTCACGAACGACACGCAGAGATTCGATTGCAGCCAGGGCATACTCACGCGCCTGTGTGAATCGTTCATTATTGAATGCAGCATCCCCGTTTTCTATCGCGGTCCGGGCGGAATTCCATTCTGTGGGGAAGTTACGCTCGGCTTTCAGGTCGGTTGCCCAGGCAAACCGTGTTCGGGCCCGCTGTAACTCAATCTCGGCCTCCGAACGGGCGATCATTGTACGAATAAATTCCTCGGAAAGCGCTGCATTTCGTTCCGCCTCCATTGCGTACTGAGTCGCCTGTTCATAATCGCCATCATCGTATGCACGCTGGGCAAGAAGGGTAAACCGGCGGCTTGCCCGCTGGTATTCATTATTCTCATAACTGGCTGCACCCAACGGCAGAATCATCAGCGCACATAATACACATGCAAGGCATACAGTAATCTTTTTCATTATCGGGCCTCCTCGGCAGTCTCGCCAGCTGATGATCCTGAATCCTCGACTGCAGTGGCTGAATCGTCATCTTCGGCTTCAAAGCCGGGAGTTCCCTCAGGTAAGGGGGCAATCTCGTCTGCCTTGCGTGCCAGCTCTGCACTGGCCTGTTGCCGGCTTCGGGCAGCAGCTATCGCCAGATCGGCTGCATTGCGTCGGAGGGTTACTTCCTGATAAACGGTAGTAAACTGGACAGCTGAATCGGACCATGCGACGTAGGCGGATTCAAAATCATTTGCGGTTGCTGAAGCACGGCCTTCCTGATAACGGGCTAAAGCCGCATCATACTCCGTCTTCATCGAACGCTGAGCCCGAATCGAGTCACACAGAGCCCGGATTTCACCGACACGCACAGCCATGTCCTCGGACATGATCCTGAAGCCCTCATTTTTAACCTTGAAGAACAGGGCAACTGCTTCTTCCATTGATGAATAAGACTCGGCATGCATGGTTCCGTAGATAGTGAGTGATTCAGTGTATTTTATACCGGCTGCCTTGTAATCATCGGGGTATATGTCAGTGAACGCATTTCTGTCTATCTTGTTTTTCAGCTCAACAGCTTCACGCCCCTTGATCAAAGTCCGGTACTGCATAATAGCGATTGTACCGAGATTGTAGGCCTGGGGAAGATCACCGTCCAAACGGCTGGACCGGGAACGGTCTGCAGTATCATCAGCCAGGGCAAATTGTTCCGGATAATACGCCTGGGCGTTTACATCCAAAGCAGCCTGGCGTGCCGCCATCAGTTCGGCATCCTGTTCTGCAACCAGCTTGTCCATCGAAGCTGCCTGCAAAGCCTCATAACGGGAAATTGCATCCCGGAAAGAGGCCTCGGCCTGGGTATAATTCTTGCCATAGGCATCAAGCCCTGTCTGACGGCTTGCCTCTGCAGCCTGCCAGGCTCCCGGATCAACTTTATCCAGCCCGTATCTCAGATTTTCGGTACGCAGCGCTTCCATCTTGTCGCGAAGCGCATCCAGAGCTGCATCAGCCGGTTTATCCGTAGTGACAGCTTGAGAAAGTGACGGCTGTGGATCTGGCTCCGGTTCTGCAGGAGGAGCGCTTTTACATCCGACCGCCGCAATTAACAATCCCGCTGCGCACAATACTGCCAGCGACTTTATTTTTTTCATCGGGACCTCCATAGTCGTTAACCCAAGCCTACACTGGTTTACAAGTATTTACAAGAAATATTTTCTTGTACTGTATGATATACTGTTACAAAAATACTTACAGGAGGTTACAGAATGGCCGATGAATTCAGTTTCGAGATCGTCGAGAAATTCGGAATTCTTTCAGAGGGGAAAGGCGGCTGGACCATGGAATTAAACTCTGTTTCATGGGGCGGCAGACCGCCAAAATTTGACATCCGCAGCTGGTCTCCCGATCACCAGAAAATGGGAAAAGGGGTAACATTGACCCGCGAAGAACTGCTGGGTCTTAAAAAAGTGCTTGAAGGATTTAACTGATACGGTGGCGGGCAATTTCCTGCTGGGTAAGTTCATCACACAGCTCGTTATACGCGATTCCTGCATGACCCTTGACCCAAATCCAGCGCAGGGACAGGCGCCCTGCTGCTGCATCCAGGGCTTCCCACAGATCACGGTTTTTAACCGGAGCCTTTGATGCTGTTCGCCACCCATTCCGTTTCCACCCATGAATCCATTCAGAAATTCCTTTCTGGACATACTGGGAGTCTGTATACACAGCTACAGGCCGGTCCCGCCATTGCGGTGAAAGCAGTACAGTCTGAAGAGCCTCGATGACCGCCGTCAATTCCATGCGGTTATTTGTTGTTGAAGGCTCGCCTCCTGAACGGATTGTTTCCCGCGCACGGGCACCAGTTTGTTCAGGTTCTTCAATTATGACAAAGCCCCACCCGCCGGGACCGGGATTTCCGGAACATCCCCCATCGGTATATATCGCCAGCTCACTCATTTTTTAAGGTCTCCAAGCATTTTATATGCCTCGGCCAGAGCACTGGCGGTCATATCCCAACCGATACAGGCATCAGTTACCGACAATCCGTACTTTAAGTCCGCCGGATCGGCTGTAATGGGTTGTGACCCTGCCTCGATATAGCTTTCAATCATGCAACCGGCAAGCGGCGTAACCGGATTTGTCTTATCAACACGCAGGCGGATCGTTTCAAAAAGAACTCCAATCTGGTTTTCTGCAACCTTCTGGGAATTACCATGAGAGCAATCAACAATGATTGCCGGACGGATCCCCGCTTTTTTCAGGGAAGAAATGGCTGATTCAACAAATTCACGCTCATAGTTCGGGCCGTTTCGGCCGCCACGAAGAATCAGGTGCGTATCCGGATTTCCCAGGGTTTGCATGATACACGCCTGACCTTCCCGTGTTATTCCGATAAAAGAGTGGCTTTGCCTGGCTGAAACGATAGCATTTACAGCTATCTGCACATCGCCGTCAGTCGCATTTTTAAAACCTACGGGCATCGACAAACCGGAAGCCATTTCCCGGTGGGTTTGGCTTTCAGTTGTACGGGCCCCGATGGATGCCCAGCTTACCATTTCGGAGGTATACTGGGGAACAATGGGATCAAGCATTTCGGATCCGGCCGGAATTCCAAGTTCATTAACATGGATCAGAATCTGGCGAGCCAGCTTAAGTCCTCTTTGTATATCCGACGTACCGTCAAGACCGGGATCCACAATCAAACCGCGCCATCCGACTGTTGTACGGGGCTTTTCAAAATACACCCGCATAACAATACACATCCGGTCAGCATACTTGTGACGTAATTCAGCAAGCCGGGCAGCGTAGTCATAAGCCGCTTCCGGGCAATGTATGGAACAGGGGCCGACTACCACCAGCAGGCGGTCATCTTCCCGACGAAGAATTCGCTGTATTTCTTTTCGACCTTTTACAACAGTAGAGATCGCTGCATCACTGGCCGGAACAGCAGCAGCCATTTGTTCGGGCGAAGGCAATAACTGTGACTCAAGAATCCTGACATCACGTATTTTTGTATCTTTAACCATGATAAAGGTACAGTAGTGAAAAGATGCACTTCTGTATAGCGGTTTTCAGCGAAAAATCATTGCCTTCCGGCCCGTTTTTCTGTATTTTAGTTTAGGATCGGCCCCGTCCGGGACCGACCGGAAAATATACACATATACAAAGACGCTGTTTCAGGCGCTATCATCAAGGAGAAGTGAAAATGGCAAAGCAGTTGATGTTCAACGAAGAGGCCCGCAAAAAGTTACTGTCGGGTGTAGAACAGATTTCCCGCGCAGTCAAGGTAACCCTTGGCCCCAAGGGTCGCAATGTTCTTCTGGACAAGAAGTTCGGTGCACCCACCGTTACCAAGGACGGTGTATCTGTAGCGAAGGAGATCGAACTCGAAGATCCCTATGAAAACATGGGAGCCCAGCTGCTCAAAGAAGTAGCAACTAAAACCAATGATGTTGCCGGCGACGGTACAACAACCGCTACAGTTCTTGCTTATTCAATGGTTCGCGAAGGTCTGAAAGCCGTTGCAGCCGGCATGACCCCGATTGAGCTGAAGCGTGGAATTGACAAGGCAGTAGCTATCGCCGTCGATGAGATAAGCAAAAACTCGAAGGAAATTAAAGGATCTGACGAAGTAGCTCATGTTGCCTCTGTTTCTGCAAACAACGACGAAGAAATCGGAAAGATCCTGGCTGATGCTATCGAGAAGGTTGGAAAAGATGGTGTAATCACTGTTGAAGAGTCCAAAACAATGGAAACCACTACCGACTATGTAGAGGGAATGCAGTTCGACCGTGGTTATATCTCAAGCTACTTTGTGACTGACCGTGACCGCATGGAAGTAGTGTTTGAAAACCCCTACATCCTGATCCATGACAAGAAGATTTCGAATATGAAGGATATGTTGCCCCTGCTGGAAAAAATTGCCCAGTCAGGAAGGCAGCTGTTGATCATCTCCGAGGATGTTGACGGTGAAGCCCTGGCAACCCTGGTAGTTAACAGTCTGCGCGGAACCCTCAAGACCTGTGCAGTCAAGGCTCCGGGCTTCGGCGACCGCCGTAAAGCAATGCTTGAAGATATTGCCATACTCACCGGTGGTGAGGTTATCTCCGAGGAAATCGGACTTAAACTCGAGGCAACTGATATCTCCCAGCTTGGACAGGCAAAAAGCATCAAGATCGACAAAGATAACACCACAATCATTGACGGTGCAGGAAAGCAGAAAGACATCAAAGAGCGCATTGCCCAGATCAAGGCTCAGATCGAAGATACCTCGTCCGACTACGACAAGGAAAAGCTTAAAGAACGTCTGGCAAAACTTGCCGGCGGCGTAGCTGTTATCAACATCGGTGCTGTAACCGAAGTAGAAATGAAAGAAAAGAAACACCGCGTTGAAGATGCCCTGTCGGCAACCCGTGCAGCCCTTGAAGAAGGTATTGTACCCGGAGGCGGTATAGCCCTTATCCAGGCTGCCAACTCCCTTGAGAAGGCTGATACAGCAACCCTCACTGACGATGAAAAAGTGGGATTCAAGATCGTTCGCCGTGCACTTGAAGAACCGATCCGCCAGATTGCCGAGAATGCAGGTATTGACGGTGCAGTTATAGCAGAGCGCGCCCGCAACGAAAAGAAAGGGCTTGGTTTTGATGCAGCAAAGATGGAATGGGTTGACATGCTGAAGGTAGGAATCATTGATCCGGCGAAGGTAACCCGCTCCGCCCTGCAGAACGCAGCCAGTGTTGCAAGCCTGTTGTTGACCACTGAATGTGCTGTGACCGACCTGCCCGAGAAAAACCCGCCCGCCATGCCCGCCGGCGGCGGCATGGGCGGCATGGACGGCATGTATTAATCAAAAAGCGCAAGCTTTTTGATTAATACTGCGAGCTCAAGACCCAACGGGGCTTGAGCTGGCATGCATCACAAAATAAAAGCGCAAGCTTTTTGATTAAGGGCCTCTAAAAACTTCAGTTTTTAGAGGCCTTCCATGATAAAAGCAAATCCTGTAAGGATTTGCCAGGTCAGCCAAGACCCAACGGG
>CAZXJV010000107.1:0-8422 GCA_964641135.1 uncultured Treponema sp.
CTGGTGTTCCATAGCCTCTCCTAGAAGTCCAGCCCGGTTTTACGGGCAGCTTCGGCAATTGCTTTCACTACACCATGGTAGAGATAGCCGTTACGATCGAACACGACAGTGGAAATATTTTTTTCCTTCAGCCGGCGGCCGATTTCCTCACCAACCTTGGCGCCAGAAGCAATATTCACCTTCAGAGCAGCCAGGTCCTTTTCCAGGGTAGAAACAGAGGCAAGGGTAGATCCGGTGTCATCGTTGATAACCTGCACTGAAATATTGCAGTTACTCTTGGATACCGTCATGCGGGGACGCTCGGCGGTACCATGGATGCGCTTGCGGATATGAATCTTCCTCTTAAGTCTCTTTCTGTCTTTATCGTTAAGTTTCTTGAACATATCGCCTTACCCTTATTTGACGCCGGACTTGCCGACTTTCCGTTTAATGACTTCGGTATCATAGCGGATACCCTTGCCTTTGTAAGGCTCGGGACCCCGCAATTTACGAACCTGGGCTGCAAACTCGCCAACCTCGTCCTTTCGGACTCCGGAAATCGAAACGCGGCCCTGTGGATCAGCAGTTACGGTCAAACCATCGGGGATTGCTGCGATAAAGTCATTGGAATAACCCAGGTTCAGAACCAGAAGTTTACCCTGTACTTCAGCGCGGTAACCGACTCCATTAATAACAAGATTCTTGGAGAAACCGTTGGTCACACCAATAACCATGTTATTAAGAAGATTACGGTATAAACCGTGGCAGGAACGGGCTTTTTTTGTGTCGTCCTTGCGGGTAACAACCGCTTCGGCACCATCTACCTTGATCTCGACGATCGGATCATAGGTCTGGCTGAGCTTTCCCTTGGGACCTTCAACACTGATGGTATCAGCTGAAACGGTTACCTTGACTCCCGCCGGAATGGCAACGGGAAGCTTACCAATTCTTGACATGTCTTCCTCCTGTTACCAGACGGTGCAGATAAGCTCGCCGCCAACCTGCTTCTCCTGGGCCTTTTTACCTGTGGTAACGCCCATGGAGGTTGAAACGATAAGAGTACCGAACCCGTTATATACACGGGGAAGGTTCTTGTAACTTGAGTACACTCGGCGTCCGGGTTTCGAGACCTTCTCGATTCCATGAATAACCGGTGTATCTTTTTCATCGTACTTCAGAAACACGCGAATAAGGTTAAGTCCATCCTGGTTAATTTTCTTGAAGTTTTTGATGAACCCTTCGGTCTTCAAAATCTTCACGATTTCCAGCTTGAGTTTGGAGGCGGGAATGTCCACCTTTTCGTGGCGGGCCATTGCCGCATTCCGGACCTTTGTTAGCATGTCTGCTACGGGATCTGAAACGCTCATTATCTTGTCCTCCCTACTACCAGCTCGATTTAGTAACGCCTGGAATCAGACCTTCACTAGCCAATTTACGGAAGCAGACGCGACACATCTGATACTTCCTGAGATATCCGCGGGGCCTTCCGCACACTCTGCACCGATTGTATTTTCTGGTTGCATACTTCGGTGTGCTGTTAGCCTTATTAATCATCGCTGTTGTGGCCATGAATTCCTCACTTATTTCCTGAAGGGCATGCCGAACTTGGTCAGCAAAGCTTTGGCTTCCTGATCGGTTTTGGCACTGGTAACCATGTTGATATTCAAACCGGCAATGCGTTCGATTTTATCGAAATCAATTTCCGGGAAGATAATCTGTTCGGTTATACCCATTGAATAGTTTCCGTTTCCGTCAAATCCATTCGGATTGATTCCACGGAAGTCCTTGACGCGGGGTAATGCTACATTCACAAAGCGGTCGAGAAACTCGTACATTCGTGAACCGCGCAGCGTTACCATCACGCCCACTTCATTGCCTTCACGGAGCTTGAAATTAGCGATACTCTTCTTGGCCTTTGTCTTGACAGCTTTCTGTCCTGTAATAAGTCCCAGGTCGGTAGCTGCGGCGTCAAGGAGTTTCTTGTTTGCAAGCGCCTCACCAATACCCATGCTGAGCACAATCTTGGTCAGCTTGGGAGTCTGCATAACAGACTTGTAACCGAGCTCCTTAAAGAGTTCGGGGGCGATTTTTTCCGTATAGACTTTCTTAAGCCGAGGTACGTATTTACTCATCACAGTGCTTCCCCACATTTCCGGCAGACACGTTTTTTGGCGTCGCCTTCAATCTTGTATCCAATCCGTGTGGGACCGCATTTTTTGCACACGATCATCACATTGGAAACATGAAGCGGAGCCTCGATCTCGACGATACCGCCGCGATCCTGCTGACTGCGCTTTTTCATAGCCTTCTTGACCAGGTTAACGCCACCGATGATGACGCGATCTTTATCACGGATCACGCGAACAACAGAACCTCGCTTACCCTTGTCTTTTCCGGCAATAACTTCAACTGTATCGTCCTTCCGGATCTTGAATTTCTTTTCCATTACTCAATCTCCTTACAGAACTTCCGGAGCGAGCGATACGATCTTCATATAGTCCATATCGCGAAGCTCGCGGGCTACCGGGCCGAAAATACGCTTACCTTTCGGGTTCTTATTAGCGTCGATGATCACGCATGCGTTATCATCAAAACGGATATAAGTTCCGTCAGGACGGCGGTATTCCTTGGAAACCCGTACAATAACGGCCTTTTCCACAGAACCCTTTTTGATTGTGGATGTCGGGAGTGCGTCCTTGACAGCCACCACAATAATGTCACCAATGCCGGCATAGCGACGGTGTGAACCGCCGATTACCTTTATACACTGGACGAGCTTGGCGCCCGAGTTGTCGGCGACATTCAATCTTGATTGCATCTGAATCATGTCGTTACTCCTCGATTACTTTGCTCGTTCGACGATTTCAACAAGGCGCCAGCACTTGTCTCTACTGATCGGCCGGGATTCGATGATTCGTACGGTATCGCCAATTTTGGCATCGTTCTTCTCATCATGCGCCTTGTACTTCTTGCTGCGCGCGACGTACTTCTTGTACAGTCGGTGAAGTTTCTTGGTGCTGACCTGGACAACAATGGTTTTTTCCATTTTATCACTGGTTACAACGCCAATAAACTCGCGGTTCCCGGTTTTTTTCTGAACAACTTGGTCTTCCACGGGCCTGCTCCTACCTCGATCCCTGTCCCGCCAACTCTTGCTGGCGGATCAGAGTATTAAGCCGTGCGATATCGCGCCGGATAATACGCTTTTGCAGGGGATTATCAACATGTCCGATTACCGACTGGAACCGGAGATCCATGTACTTCTTGTTAAGCTCGTCACGTTTGGAAACAAGCTCGGCAAAAGACAGTCCTTTGATTTCTTTAAGTTTCATCTTTTACCTCCTTATTCTACGATGACGCGCTCGGCGAATTTTGTTTTGAAAGGAAGCTTGGTTCCGGCCAGATTCATGGCGGCAGCTGCAAGCTCTTTGTCAACGCCGGCCAATTCAAACAGAATTGTACCCGGTTTAACAACGGCGACCCAGTATTCCGGAGCACCTTTTCCCTTTCCCATTCGTGTTTCAGCCGGCTTTTTTGTATACGGCTTGTCGGGGAACACGCGAACCCAGAGCTTTCCGCCGCGCTTGACCTTGCGGTTTAACGCAACACGGGCAGCTTCCAGCTGACGATTGGTAAGCCAGAAGGGCTCAAGGGAAACCAGGGCGAAATCGCCAAAGTCAATATTGTTTCCCCGTGTAGCGTTACCGTTGATGCGGCCGCGCTGTACCTTCCGGTGTTTAATTCTTTTAGGGCTAAGAGCCATCGCTTAACTCCTTCCGCCGTGTGCGGGTCTTTCACCACGCTCCGGACGATCTGACCGCTCAGGACGGTCGCGGCGCTGCTTCTTTAAAAGCGCACCGGCATCTTCTTTCTGCTCATGGCCGTACATCATGCCGTTGTACACCCAAACCTTGACACCGATTTTTCCATAAGTTGTATGGGCTTCGGAAAAACCGTAATCGATGTCAGCGCGAAGTGTATGCAGTGGAACGCGTCCTTCTTTATGCTCTTCGGTACGGCTCATTTCAGCTCCGCCAAGACGACCGGAAACACGGATCTTTACACCCTGTGCACCAGCTTTCATGGCTGCAGATGTTGCCTGCTTGAGCGCCTTGCGGAATGAACCGCGGCTTGCAAGCTGTCGGGCAACGTTCTGTGATACCAAAGAAGCATTGGTCTCGGAACGTTTGATTTCCTTGATCTTGATCTGAACCTTCTTGGTTACCTTTTTCTGGATTTCAATACCGATGCGTTCGATATTGGCACCCTTCACGCCGATGATAACACCGGGGCGTGCAGTATGAATTACAATGGTAACCCGCTGGGGGTGACGCACAATCTCGATCTCGGCAATATCCGCATTCTTGCACTCGGGCAGCTCACGTACCATCTTGCGGATCTTGAGATCCTCGTGCAGCAGATCAGCATAGTCCCGAGGATCAGCATACCAGCGTGATGACCAGGTTTTGTTGATACCCAGTCGCAGTCCGATTGGATTTACTTTCTGTCCCACTTTATTCCCCCGCCTTTTCGTCAACAATGACGGTGATATGGCACATTCTTTTCAGAAGCATATCAGCGCGACCGCGGCCACGGCACCACAGTCTTTTAAGACGCGGACCCTCATCGATGCGAATTTCCTTGACGAAAAGCATATCCTCATCAAGCTTCTTGTTCTTGTTCAATGCATTGGCAGCAGCCGACTTCATCGTTTTTGTCAGAAGACGGGCACCCTTCTGGGGCATATTCTCCAGAATAGCCATTGCCTCGGAATAAGACTTCAGCTTTACCACGTTTGCCACCGGACGAACCTTGGTGGGAGACGCGATAAGGAACTTCGTCGTGGCTATATATCCTGTTTTATCAGCCATCATATCCACCTATCATTTCCCTGATTTCTTGTCGGAACCTGCATGACCGCGGAAAATCCGGGTAGGTGCAAACTCGCCAAGCTTGTGACCGACCAGGTTTTCGGTGACATACACCGGAATCCAGGTCTTGCCATTGTATACAGAGATGGTATTACCTACCATTTCAGGAATAATAGTCGAGCAACGGGAATATGTTTTGATCATCTTCCGGTCAGTCGCCTTGTTCATCTCGTTAACTTTCTTGTACAGACTCTTCTCGATGAAGGGTCCTTTCTTTACAGATCTTGACACGGTTACTCTCCCTACTTACGTCTCGAAACAATAAAGTTGCTCGAAACCTTCCGTTTTTTACGGGTCTTGTAACCGCGACAGGGCTGACCCCACGGGGTAACAGGGTTGCGTCCCTTACCACGACCTTCACCACCACCAAGAGGATGGTCTACAGGGTTCATGGACATACCGCGAACGGATGGTCTGATACCTCTCCAACGTGAACGTCCTGCCTTACCAAGGCTGGTGTTCATGTGATCCTCGTTACCGACTTCACCGATAGTGGCATAGCACTTCTTGTGAACCAGGCGCATTTCACCTGAAGGCAGCTTGATAGTAACGTAGTCACCCTCTTTTGCTGCAACCAGAGCGCTGGCACCGGCAGATCGAGCCATCTGGCCACCCTTGCCGATTGTCAGTTCGATATTATGTACTGTAAAACCTACAGGAATCGATTCCAGAGGAAGAGCGTTTGCAACTTCCAGCGGAGCGGATTCACCGCTAAGAATCTTCTGTCCTACGGCCAGGCCGCGGGGCGCGATGATATAACGCTTTTCGCCGTCGGCATAAAATACCAGTGCGATATTGGCGCTGCGGTTTGGATCATATTCAATGGTCTTTACAGTGCCAGGAATACCATGTTTGTTACGCTTGAAATCAATATCACGATAGCGCTGCTTGTGGCCGCCGCCCTGATGACGAACTGCTGTGCGTCCGCCGGCGCCGCGACCGCCGTGGGATTTCTTTCCGCTGGTAAGGCTCTTCTCGGGCCGGTCAGCTGTGATTTCATCCTTCAGCAAATCTATACGTGTTCTGGTTCCGGGCGTATAAGGTTTGTATACTTTAAGAGCCATGTGGTTCCCCTTCTTTACGCTGACTCGAAGGCTTAAACGCCTTCGAACACCTTGATTGTCTCGCCGGGAGCAAGCCGTACAACAGCTTTTTTCCAGCTGGAAGTGTAGCCCGAACGTGACCGAAGGCGCTTCAGCTTCCCGCTAACATTGATGACTGTACAGTCAACAACCTTTACATTAAACAGTTTACGCACTGCTTCCTTAATTTCGATCTTGCTGGCGGAAGGGGCAACCTTGAAAACATACTTGCCCTGCTCACGCAGTTCGTTCGACTTTTCGGACAGAACAGGCGCGATAAGAATCTGCTCGTATGTCATTACTCGGCCCCCTCATCTGCACCATAAAAAGACGCAAGATTTTTCGCGGCGGACTCAAGCATGATCACCTTCCGTCCATAGAACAGATCGTGGGCCCGAAGCCGGTTATACGAAAGGAACGACAGGGTCGGAATATTCCGGCCGGCCAGACGGATCCTGCTGTCATCATCCTTGAGAACGATAACGGTGCGCTCACCCTTGGCAAACGTGTCGAGAATCTTGACCAGATCCTTTGTCTTGCCGCTTTCAACGGTAAAATCTTCAACAACGGTCAATCGGTCATCCTGAGCCTTGAGGCTGAGAATAGACTTCATGGCCAGACGCTTTACCTTTTTGGGCAAAGCAAAACTGTAATCACGCGGGCGCGGACCAAACACAATACCGCCGCCAACCAGAATAGGAGACTTCTTGTCACCGCGGCGGGCGCGGCCGGTTCCTTTCTGCTTGTAAGGCTTGGCATTTGAGCCATGTACCTCGGCACGTGTTTTCGTACAGGCGGTACCCACGCGCATATTTGCTAATTCATTATTGATGGCGTAGTAGATCACGTCTTCGTTGACCGGAAGGCCAAATACGTTGTCATCGAGATTGATCGTCCTCAGTTCCTTGCCATCGACCGAATAGACTTTCTTTTCCATCGTCTTCTCCTGTCGTTAGATCTCTTTCTTGACTGCGGACTTGATGATCAGCGTACAGTCCTTATTCCCGGGCACAGACCCGCGAACCATCACAACCTGCATTTCCGGATCAATCTTCTCGATCTTGAGGTTTTGCACCGTCACACGCTCACGGCCCATCCGGCCGGGAAGCTTGATATTCTTGAACGAACGTCCAGGACTGGTACACTGTCCGGTAGAACCGGGCTCACGATGAAACTTGGAACCATGAGTGGCACGTCCACCATGAAAACCCCAGCGCTTCATAACGCCCTGGAACCCCTTACCCTTTGAGGTTGCCGTAACATCAAGGAATCTGATAGATTCAAAGATTTCCACACCGATTTTATCGCCAACGGCCACCTCGCGTTCAAAACCGCGAAATTCTTTAAGGTGACGCTTGGGCGAAATTCCTTCGGGAAACTGCCCTCCATAGGGCTTGGAAACACGAGATGCCTTCAGGTCATCAAGACCGAGTACAACTGCGTCATATCCGTACGTTTCCTTGCTTTTAAGAGACACAACCGTGTTAGGCTCGACGCGGATCACGGTTACTGGCACCAGATTACCGCTTTCGTCAAAGACCTGGGTCATGCCCACTTTTGTTCCGATCAGACCTGTCATTCTGATTACACTCCTCATGGTACGTTATCCCCTGATCCGGGGGACCGTCTACCAAAAAACTACTGCTTGATCTCTACATCAACACCGGCAGGAAGCTCAAGCTTCATAAGAGAATCCATAACCTCTGCCGAGGGTTCCATAATATCAATGAGACGCTTGTGAGTGCGCATCTCAAACTGCTCCCGGCTCTTCTTGTTAACATGAGGGGACCGCAGAACAGTCACCTTGTTGATACGGGTAGGCAGCGGGATTGGACCGGACACTTTTGCACCGGCCTTCTGGACGGTCTGCACAATTGCCTTCGAGCTCTGGTCAATCAATTCAACATCGAATCCGCGGAGTCTCACGCGGATTTTTTCCTTAGCCATTTTTCCTCCAGGGCGACAAAGCGGGGTCCGTTGAACGAACCCCGCTGAAACAGTTCTTTACCGTTCCGGATGTCAGTTACAAATTAGTCAGTGATCTCGGTAACCTGACCGGAAGCAACAGTGCGTCCACCCTCACGGATAGCGAACTTCAGACCCTTTTCCATAGCGATGGGGTGAATCAACTCACCAAGGATCTTGGTGTTGTCACCGGGCTTAACCATGTCGGTACCGGCCGGAAGCGTAATGGTTCCGGTGATATCGGTGGTTCGGAAGTAGAACTGGGGGCGGTAACCGGAGAAGAAGGGACTGTGGCGTCCGCCTTCCTCTTTAGACAGTACGTATATCTGTCCTTCAAACTTGGTATGAGGATTGATCGAACCGGGCTTTGCCAGAACCTGACCGCGCTCAACTTCTTTCTTGTCAACACCGCGAAGCAGAAGACCAACGTTATCACCAGCAATACCGGAATCCAGCAGCTTGTTG
>CAZXJV010000108.1:0-8417 GCA_964641135.1 uncultured Treponema sp.
ACTGCAGGGCCGGCACCCCGACTCCGGCCGAAAGCACCAGGGTGATAGCAATCACTATCAGGGTTTCAATCATGGTCCAGGCTTCAGTTTTGTATCTCATATGCTTCCTCCTATCCCGCTGATCAGGGGAATAACGACACCGGTCGCAAAGCCGAGCATCAAGATTCCGCACAGCAGCAGAAAGGCCGGTTCTGCCATCCGCTCAATACCCGAGTACAGGTTTTCCAGACGCTGCTGTCCGCGCCGTGCTGCCCGTGCCAGAAGAGGCCGCACCTGGCCGGAAGATGACAGGGCTAAAAGTTCGTGCTGCCACTTGCGGGTTCCCGGCAGATGCATTAATGCTTCCGAAGCACTGCGGCCCTGTATCAGGGCGCGATGAAAGGCTTCTATTCCGGCACCGGCTTCAAAGCCCCAGTGCTGAGTACGGCACAGTTGTGCTGCCTCGCTCAGGGTGAATCCGCTTTTTTCAAGGCTGTTTAATAACTGCCACAGTTCTGCTTCCTCACGCCTCCGGTTAACAAGACGGCAGCACAGGAGGCACAGGGCAGCTGCCAATGCAAGGACTGTAAGGCTTCGCGGAATGACAGCGACAGCAAGTTCTTCTGTCCGCGGAAGGGCGGTAAGACCGGTAGCCCGCAGGGCAGGCAGTCCGTACAGGAACATCCAGACAGAAGCTGCGCAGAGCGCTGATGCCAGGAGGGCCGGGTAAGCCGCCGCCGCTGCAAGACGCTTTTTAAGCTGAGACCTGCGGTCGCTGTCTGCAAGGATGGAGTCAACTCCTTCTTTCAGGCTTGCAGACCCGCAGATACCTGCCAGCCGTGCCAGGGTCAGGGCGCCGGCATCAGGCCAGAGCCTGTCCACTGCTGCTGTCAGGGGTATCCCGGCAGACAGCAGTTTTAGAAGATCCCGGCATGCCGTATACGTTTCTCCCCGGCCACGTCCCGAATGTCTGTCCCCTCCCTCAGACAGGATAAACAGGGCTTCTGACAGACTCCGCCCGTCGGCCAACAGGGGCTGGATCAGGCGTAAACACTCAATCATTGTTTTTTTCATGGCTCTGCTCCGTATACTCGCGTTATCTCGCTGCTTGCGGTAAGACCCGCCGCAACCTTCTGCGCGATATCCTTGCCCAGACCTACTCCCCAGGCTGACCCCCTGAACAGACATTCAGCTACCGGAATACGGCCCTTCCAGCCGGAACCTCCGCACCGGGTGCAGTCACCGGTTGAACCGTTGCTTTTTTCGCCTGTGCCGCAGCAGTATTCGCCTGTGCCGAAGCTGCCTTTGCCTGTACCGGTGCAGACGCAGGGTTTGCGTACCAGCCGCTGGGAAATCACTGCCTGCAGAACCTCGGCTGCAAGTTCCTTTCCTGCGCCGAGTTCCACCAGCCGGTCCAGCGCCCCTGCTGCACTTGCTGTATGCACAGTGGAGATAACCAGATGCCCCGTCATCGCAGCCTGTACCGCAAGGGCGCAGGTATCCTCATCGCGGATTTCCCCGATCATCAGAACATCAGGGTCCTGTCTGAGTACCTTTGGCAGGGCTTCTGTAAGGCTTACTCCCGCTTCCCCACCAATGCGGACCTGTGTTATATCGTCAAGCCGGTATTCAACCGGATCTTCAAGGCTGATCACCTTGCGGCCGCGCCGGTCGCAGGCAGCCAGAAGGGCTGCAGCAGTTGTGGACTTGCCGCAGCCGGTAGGACCGCAGATCAGTACCAGGGCTGCGGGCATACCGGGTACCGCCTCAAGAAGTTTTACATGTGTTTTGTCGAAGCCCAGTTCCGAAAGGGCTGGAGGGACAGCTCCGTTTTCCAGAAAGCGTAAAACCGCAGACTCCCCGTCAATAGTCGGTACAATCGAAACCCGGAGCTCGCTTTGCACCGTTCCGGTAGCCTGACTGAAGCGTCCCTCTTGCGGTCTGCGTTTTTCCATGATGTTAAGGCCAGCCAGTACCTTCAGTGCCGAAAGTATCGCAGCACCGCAGGCAGGATCAAAACTCCGTACCGGCTGAAGCACCCCGTCGCAGCGCAGACGCACCCTGAGTCCTGTTTTTTCCAGCTCCAGATGAATATCGCTTGCCCCCCGGTTGCGTGCTTCGGTTATCAGGGCTGCAATCACTGTACGTACAGGGGATTCCGGATCTATAGGCGAGATGCCTGTGTTAAAACCTCCAGCAGCTGCAGATCCGCTTGTTACCGGAAGACCTGCAACAGCGAGCAAAAGCTCTTCCTCGCTTACCCTGGAAAGCCGGGCTTCCCGGCCTTTGGGCATGCTGCGGCAAACGCTCCGCAGGCGGACAAGGGCTTCAGGATTGCTGAGCTGCCCGCAGGTAATACACGGTGTCTCCGACTCCCAGCCCAGAACCAGACGGTTATGTGCACTGAACTGCGGATCAAGAAACACCTGCCGGGACAGCCCTGCCGGTGTTGGCTGTTTATTTTGAAAGAGGAGTATCATTTAAAAACTCCTTCTGCGCAGCGCTCAAGCAGCTCAAGGGCGCGCAGCCATTCGTCATCGGCACCGGATGCCTCTGCTGCCAGATGAGGTACCAGATAGATGATCATCTCGCCTGTTTCCTTGCTGCGGGTAAAATTGCGGAAGGGAATACCCAGCAGGGGAATGCGCGAGATAAAGGGGGTGCGTTGTTCGGCAAGATCGCTGTCGCTCCAGCGCAGCCCGCTTAAGATCACCGGCTCGCCCGAGGCGGCACGGATTCGGGTAGAAATCATCTTTTCGCTTGTAGGGGGCGGATTACCGCTAGTTCCGGAAATATCCGCACCCCGCTTGCTTACCGACGCTTCTACCTCCATGGTGATCATCCCGTCGCCTGAAACCCAGCCCTGGATACGGACAACTACACCCGAAAGAATTTCCCGTGTCACACCGCTTACCAGCGGTTTACCGCTGTCCGGATCAATCGCCATCTCACGGTAGCGGTAGGTGGCGGTATTCTGAAACCGCAGTTCCTCCCCGGATAGACCAAAAAGACTTGTGTCTGCAAAGACTCCCGCCCGGTTGCTTTTAATTGCGGTGTGAAGCTGTGCCGAAAAATGATGACCAAAGAGAGACAACACGTCAAAACGAAGCCCTATCAAGCCGTCAAGGGCCGCTGTCAGCCCGCTTGAATCACCGAGCCTGAGCGGATGAATCTGGATCTTTGTTTCCCGGGAAAGACTTTCAGTATCCTGATACTGGATAATCAGCAGATCGTAGCGGATACGCGGACGGGGCCTGTCCAGCTGAAGGAGGACGGCCCTCAGGGCAGAAAGCCTTTCCTCGCTGCCTGTAAAATAAAACGCGTTCCCGGTACCGGTGTTGCGGAAGTCGCCCGAAGAAAAACCGGGCGGCGGGTTTTTGGCCAGATCCTCTACACGGATATACCTGAGCCCAACCAGCTGTGCGCCGCCGGGGCGGTCAAAGAGGGACAGCACCTCATGTACCTCCTGCGTCAGCCGTGCAGGACAGCGGAAGAGGAGCACCGGTGAACCTTCAAGCCCCACCAGCTGTATGCCGGGGAAGCGCTCCCCGAGGAGAGAGCGAGCCTGTCCTCCTTCAAGATGCTGCAGGCGGATCTCTGTCCACTCCTCAATGCCCTCGCCAAGCACTTTGGCTGCATCCTTCTCGTCTGCAGGAATGATATGGGCTACTCCATCTTTCATGATCAGGCGCGCGTTTGCCTGTAAAAGGATCAGAGCCAGGGCATCATCAAAATTCCGGTCCGAAAAAGAAAGAGCGCCTATCGGGGTGTCAGGATTCATCAACAGGGAATACTGATTCCCTGAAAGACTGAATAGTTCTGCAATCAGTTTTTCAAGGGGAGCCGAGCGGATAGATAGCTCATAGAGTTCACCTACGCGTGTAAGCAAGGGGGCGGAGCTGTGTGAGCTTTCCTGCATCCCCGAACCGCCCCAGTCATAGATGCTGCGCGGCGGTGCTCCTGTAGCATTCCGCGAGAGGATCAGGGCCCCTCCTTCTTCTGCAGTTTGCCATTCCGGCCAGGGCCGCATTAAAAGACGCACCGCCTCTGTGCAGCGGGTTTTGGTAATAAACACATGCATAGCTTGATCCGGAAGGGTGTCGTAGCGGATGGGGATGCCGGCTTCGGCGGAAAGACGCGAAAGAATATGTTCAAGGCCTGCGCCTGACGAACGGATATCGAAGTGCCCCGTTCCATCGTTCGAAATATCGAGGCGCGACACGATTCTGGCCCCTGCTTTTTCCCTGATAAAAAGACCCTCCAGTTCAAGCCACACAGTCAGGGCCTGTTCAAAGTCAAGGCCCGAAAACCGGAAGGAGGAGGTGCCTGTCACTGTAGCGTCAGGCACAATTGAGCGGCCCTGCCAGCTGGAAAGGGCGGAAAGAATGTCGGATACCGGCTGGTTTACAAACTCAAAGCCGGGAAGTCCCTCCGCCTTCAGGGGCAGCATCAGAAGGAGCGCCAGAAGGGCGGGAGCGAGGGCGCGGGAAACAGGCATGGATACCTCCACCGGCAGGGTACGGCACCGGTAAACGGTGTCACTGCCCTGTCTGGTGGGTATGTAGCGCAGGCCGCCGCTGCTGCCCGAAAAAGACATTTATTTTTTTACGAGCTCGATGCATAGCTGTACTGCTGCTGCAAAGGGCAGGCATAGGGCTGTAATAGTGATGAAGGGCAGGGGGTGGCTGTGTTTTTTGCTCCGGCACAACAGGGCAGGAATGATGCCGGCAAGGCAGGCCATAAGTACGGTAATCCTGAAAAACCCGAAGCCCCCGGTGAGAACCAGGGCCGTCATATACAGGATGTCCCCGGTTCCCAGCCTGCACAGGGGCAGGGCCCTGAACATAGTGAGCCCTGCAAGGACTGCAAGGGCTGCAGCAAGGTGCTGCAGCTCTGTGTGAGGGAGGCACAGGGCCGAAAGCACCAGAAGCAGGGCAGCAAGCACTCTAAGATCGGCAAGGCGGCTGCCTCTGTCACTAACGGCAAGGGGGACTGAAAAGCCGGCAAGCACACAGAGGCGGAGGATAAAAAAAAGGTTCATGACCCTCTGTGTAGGTCATGAACCCCTATTGCGGCGGAAAACGGGAGGTTTTTACCGGATCTGAGCTGCGATGGCCGGTGCGTCCGCGCAGGAGGTCTGCTCGCGGGTTTCCAGGTTTTTTACCTGCCAGGTGCCGGACTCCGCGGCGGTAATGCCCCAGCGGATAGCCTTTTTTTCTGCCCAGGCGTACTGCTGGCCCATCTTGCGTGCCTCGGGAAACACCTCGCAGGCGATTCCCTTTTCAAGGAGGGCTGCGGCAAGGGCGTAGCTTGAGGTAAGGGCGGCTTCGTCAGTGCAGAAGATCACTGCGTCGCTGAAGGATTCCCTGCCCTGCGGGCGGCCAAGCTGCTCAAGGCCGGCAATCAGGCGGTCAAGGCCGATGGAGCTTCCCACACCGGGAAGGCGGTCCTTCATGTACAGGCCTGCAAGGTTATCATAGCGGCCCCCTGAACACACAGAGCCGATCTCCGGCAGGGCGTCCAGAAAGGTTTCATACACAACGCCGGTGTAGTAATCAAGGCCGCGGGTAATGGACGGATCAAGTACAAAGCTGTTCTGGATGCCGGTAGCGCACATGCAGCGGTGAATCTGGCGCAGCCGTTCAGTGTCTTCTGCGGGGCCGCCTGCAAGGCCTTCCATCTTGCACAGGGTTGTTTCAAAATCAGCCGGTGTTCCGCCTGCACCTGTTACATAGTCAAGGATCAGGGCTGCGGTCTCCGGTGAGCCGGTCAGGCCGGTAAGGATGCTTTTTACCTCATCGGCTCCGGCCTTTGCCAGCTTGTCCACTGTGCGCAGAATTTCTTCGCTTTTATCGGCAATGCCGTGGCGGGTCAAAAAACGGTTAAAGATGCCCCGGTGCGACAGGCGGACTGTTACATCTTCCACGCCGATTGCCGAAAGGGCCCGCTTCATAAGGGCGAGTATTTCGTAGTCTACAGCGGCCGAATCGGAGCCCACTATGTCAAAATCGCACTGGATGAATTCCCGGTAGCGTCCGGCCTGGGGTTTTTCTCCGCGCCAGACCTTGGCTATGTGATAGCGCTTGAAGGGAAAATACAGCTCGCCCCGGTGCTCGGCTACAAAGCGGGCAAAGGGCACGGTCAGGTCAAAACGGAGGGCCACATCGCGGCCGCCGTTGTCCTGGAACCGGAACACCTGTTTTTCGGTTTCGCCGTCGCTTTTGCGCAGGAGGATTTCGGTGTACTCAAGGGCCGGGGTGTCTATCGGCACAAAGCCGGATGAACGGAACACGCCGGTCAGCTTCTCGATCAACAGGGCCCGGCCTGCTTCCTGGGCGGGAAGACTGTCGCGGAAGCCCTTCAAAACTCTGGGTTGTATAAGCTCTGCCATGTCGCTATGATACCGTGCTGAAGGCATCTTGTTCAAGGAGCGCGCTATGCTGATGGTTGTTGATATCGGAAATACCAATATTGTTGTCGGGGTTTTTCACGGGGATGAACTGGTCTGCGATTGGAGACTCAATACAGATCCGAGGAGGACTGACGATGAGTACGGGTCGGTAATTCGATCTCTCTTTCGCGATTCAGGCGTCACTCCGGGCGCCATCGACACAGCAATCATTTCGTCGGTAGTGCCGTCGCTTAATGAAACATTCGCCTCGGTGGTCCGCAAACTTACCGGTCACGAGTCCCTTATGCTCGGTCCCCAGGTGTATGCGCGGCTGCCGGTAAAGGTTCCGGAAACGGCTGTTCACGAGATTGGTACAGATCTGGTCTGCGACGCTGTTGCAGCCTGGAACCGCTATAAGGGCGCCTGTATTGTCTGCGATTTCGGCACGGCGCTGACGTTTACAGTTGTCGGCCCCGAGGCGGATATCCGCGGGGTTGCCATAGCGCCGGGCTTGCAGACTGCAGTCAAGGCTCTTTTTCGCGACACAGCCCAGCTGCCTTCGGTTCCTCTGGCCATTCCCCCTTCCAGTCTCGGCACAAATACCATTCATTCAATTCAGTCCGGTGTTGTGCTGGGCTATCAGGGTCTGGTGGAATCCCTTATTGGCCGTATCCGCAGCGACCTGGGCATCCAGGCTCCTGTCATAGCAACCGGCGGTCTTTCCGGCGTTCTTGGCCCTGTTACCGGTCTTTTTGACGCCATCGACCCCGGCCTCACTGTTACCGGACTTCGTCTCATTGCAGGCTATTTGTCGGAGGGCTGATCCGGGGGTGAGTTGCATGAGGTTTTTTTGGATATGTCTTGTTTTTTTAAAATAGCGTGATAGTTTTTTTACAATGAAAATCGTGTTTTTTGTTTGCATACTCATTCTTGCAACTGTCTCATGTGCAACTGTTACATCACCTGGAAATCTTGGTTCTGAAAGTAGTATTCCGCCCCCGTTTAATCTTGTAGATGAAAATACTGCGCAACAAATTTCTCTATCAGCCCAGATCTCGTATAACGGGGGGCCTCCTTTTTTTCCGCCAGTAGTTTACTCACAGGATTCTTTATCGGCCCAGATCACCGGAATATTTCAGAGCCGGCCGAAACACGAGTCAGGAGTGTTTCACAGTCTTCAAGCCGGTGTATGGTATTCTATCAACAATGGCCGGGTTTTACCGGAGGATTATACAAGAAACTACTATCAGCTTTGGGGTCTGGGCGGCACAGCTGCGTACCGGTTCGGCTGGGGGCATCGGACGCAGTTCACCGATATCAATGTTCCTGCTATCCAGGTTGAATATAGTTACGAGGGAGGCCCCTACCTTGAAACGCGAAAAGATATTTCCAAAATAGAGGATGAATTATATTTAAATTTATGGAGTCTTCCTCACCGGATTGTCTTCGGTGTTGTTCCATTGGATTATTCCTCCTCGTTTTCAAGATTTGGGAATATGCGAAATTCCCTCGAATTTCTTTGGGATGCACGACTTGTACATCTTTTCTGTAATGCACTGTATCGTGATCCTGCTGAAGATGTAAAAAATAGACTGCTGGTTTTACTCTTTTTGCCTGATGGTCTGCGTTGGCAAATCAGCTGGCAGCCTTCGCGCTCGCCTCTTTATGTAACTGGTTCTGTGGGTGTACACACTTCTCTTTTGAACCTGATGATCGTACCAAAACTGGGTATCGGGTACACCTGGTAAACAGAGCCGGGAAATCGAGAAGAAATCCGCCGTGTCTACCAGGCAGCTCTGCAGAAATCATACAAGTACTGCAACCCCGGCTAAGGTAATGACTGTGCCCAGAATTTCCAGAAGAGTGATTCTTTCCTTGTAGATAATAACTGATGGGGGAATGATCAGAACCGGTGTAATTGCCATCAGGGTTGCGGCAATTCCTGCTGTTGTCAACTGAGCTGCCCGGAGCCCCAGGCTTACACCAAGAAAGGGACCGAAGAATGCTCCAACGACCACAAGGGACAGGGCCTTGGGATTTTTTATAC
>CAZXJV010000109.1:0-5358 GCA_964641135.1 uncultured Treponema sp.
AGCGCATATTGGTTCCGGGGAGGAACCGCTGAACGCCACAGATCCGACGGGGTTGAAGATTTCTCCGTTTATGGCATTCTCAAATATGTCGAATCATCCGGTTTCTTTAGGAAGATCAGCAACGGAACTTGTGAGTCAAGCTGGTTGCTATATAGCTACTCTTGCAAACATGATAACTAGTAAGCGAGTGTATGAAGCGTTAAATAAAACTATGAATGGAGGTGATTTACCAGAATTTTCTAAACCGACAACTGTACTAGATATTAATAATCGAAAGAATCTATTTGCTGCCAATTCCGGACGTTTAAATGGTCGAGATAATTCTATGAATGCACTTTTTGGTTCTGGGACAGATAATTGGGATTATTGGACAAAAGATTTTACAGATCTAGCAAAAAAGTTAGAAGAGTTAGATGCTAGTGGTACTGAGTATATGGTAGCTGGCATTTTTAATTTAAGTAAAGCGACTGAAAAAGTTGATAACCATATGGTAGGCATAACTGGTTTGCCTAACGAAGATGGGATATTTGATTCAAGCACTATAGTTCCTAGCAGCAATGGAGACAGAAATCGATTAAGTGATGATGTCAAGAAACAAGAATACAATATTAACAACTTGAAAGAAATTCGTGTAATTCTGATTGATAGTCAATAAAGAGGTAGATATGAAAGTTGAATATTTTAAATTATTAATGATTTTTTCGATTGCATTGATATCATGTACCGGAAAAGATCAAAAAGAGTTGAAGGTTGAAATCAAAACTACATCCTCTGAAAGTATCTCTGGAGAAAAATTTGTATTTGATGATTATAATACAGAATACTACTCAGTCGGAAGAAATAAAATCGAGAATTTTTCAATAGAATTAAATTCAACAAACTCTATGCTTGATTTATTCAAGTTTGAAAATAATACTAATCTCAAGATTTATTCACTTGATGTAAATGTTTATGGTAGTGCATACTGGATAACAAATTATTCTATTTATTTTCAAAGAAATAATGAATTTACAGAAAATTATCCGGTGCGATTTATTGAAAGATTTGATACAAATCGAAATGAAATTGTAAATACACCATTCACTACTTTTGATCTTTTTGCAATTACTGACGATGAAAAGTACATTTGTTTTAGCCGGCCAGTTCACAAGAAGAATACAAACTGGGGGCCAATTTATGCTCAAAATATTTACTTATATGATCTTGATAAACGAGAGGTATTGCGAAAATATGATGTTCTTGAATTGGTAGCTGATGACTTCTATGGTGGTTTAATTCAGTGTTCGTATAATAAAGATGAACAAAGATTTGATTTTATTTTCTCATTGGATTCTGTTGGTAACTACGGAACTGCATATATTGATTTAAAAGAATACATTTTTCATAGGTAATGATGATTGATAATTTAGTCAATAAAAGTTCAAGTTAAGCTGCAAACGCGCTGATCTTGAAGACAACAGTTTTTGAAATAGGGCGCGATTGTCAGCTTGAACTACTGTTTTTATTGCTCATCTCGCTTTTTTATTCCGGGCGGCCGGTCCTCGGCGTCGTGCCTCGGCCCTGAACAGAACGCCCGTTACGCGCAGCCGCCTTCCATGGCGGCTGTTCGTTTTTCCGGCTACGCCTCCAAAACCGCGTAACGGGCATTTGTCAACATCGGTTTAAAACTTCCGCTTTTCATCGGTCATTTGTTTCCGCTTTTTTCAGTGTTTGGGAACTTCATCCCAGGGAGTCAACGACTCCCGTTTTCAATCGATCTTTCATGCGATACGAGTCACCCTTGAGCGAAACGACATGCGCATGATGCAAGAGCCGGTCCAATGTAGCAGTCGCGATCGCGTCATCGGACATGATTTCTGACCATTTCCCGAAGGGCTTGTTGGTCGTAATCATGATCGAACCGTGCTCATACCGCGAATTGACCAACTGGAAAAACAGATTAGCCTGTTCCGCCGTATAGTTCTCATATCCGACTTCGTCGATTACCAAGACATGCGGTTTCTTGAACCATGCAAGCTTCCTCTTCAGCCGATTCTGGGCACGGGCATGCATCAGGGTTTCCATCAAGCTAGTTGACGACATGAAATACGCGGTATAACCAGCAACGCATGCCTCGTAAGCAAAGGCTGACATGAGATGCGTCTTGCCGAGCCCTGAGGCGCCCAGCAAAATCACGTTTTCTTTGCGTTCGATAAACGAAAGCGTTTTCAGTTCCGCGAGCTTCGTGGCAGTCAAGCCTCCCTTGAGCCAGGAAAGGTCGAAGTCATTAAGACGTTTCTTTGCCGGTATCGCCGAAAGCTTAAGCCGGCTCTTTATCGCACGTTCCTTGCGCGGTATATACTCGGTTTCGATCAGACCTGAGACGATATCGAGAATCGAGCCTTCCTTTCGGCCTTGGTCAGCGAGAAAAGATTCGAGGTTCGCTGCCATGAACGACAGCCCCATTTCCTCAAGACGTAGTGTTGCGGTTTCCATCTGAATATTCATACAGCGGCCTCCACGAGAAGGAGTTCGTACCATGCCGGCGGCCGTGTATCAACGTCCATATCGGATATAACGGAAGAGTGTGCAACATCCTTTTTCACTTGTGCCATCGTTTGCCGGTGCCAGAGCGCGTACAGTTCTTTTCGGTCAACGTCCCGTATGTCGGTCGCACGCGAGCCCTTGGGTAACAGAGTAAAGTTGCGTATTACCGTTTCCTTATCATAGAGCGACGCAGCTCGGGAAAGCGGATGGAACCTCAAAGTCAGAACCTTTCCCAGATACTGTGCAGGGACCGAATACCGGTTCGTTTCAAAGCGAATCGTACCTTCGAGCGATACGATGACATCCTCAATTGCGCGGATGTCGGGCGAAGCCTCCGGAACAAACGGAGTGAAAAGCGTTCTCTCTCGCTCAAACCGCTCATTTCTGGTTTCGCAGAACGCCCTGATCGGTTCTTCGTTGACTTCCTCGAGCCATTGGTTGACCGCGGAATTGAGTTCTTCGATACTCGTAAGATTCAAGTTTCGGGCTATAGGCAGAAAATGATTACCGAGATACCCGATAAACCGTTCGACCTTGCCCTTTGTCTGAGGCCTCCTGACCTTGCATCGTTTTGGCTCGAAGCCGCATTGTGCAGCGAACGCTAGAAGCGCAGGATGTACTTCCCACACGCCACCTCGATTGAGCCAGGCCGTCTTCATGTTATCATACAGGATCTCGCGCACGATGCCGCAGAAATACTTGAATGCCTCTACATGGCAGGCGAGTAAGGTCGCGCTCTTCATGTCGAGCGTAAAACGAACATACGCACGGCGCGAGAATCCTAAAAGCATGACGAATGCGTATACCTTTCGTTGGAAACCGTCGATTTCCCAAACGCCCGCCTCTTTCCAGTCAACTTGTGCTTGCTGTGCCGGCATCGTTTCAAAGCGAATAACTGCCCTTTTGACGATTTCATCCCGGACCCGTTTCGCAAACACCCGGAGGATCGTCATAGCACCAGTATAACCTTGCCTTATGAGCTCTTTTCGTAGTACAACAAGATTGTAGTTTGGTGCGTCCTCGATTTTAGCCGTAATATACTCATGATAAGGATCGAGCAAGGTTTGTTTCGTAGCTACAGTTTTTTCCGGTTTTGGCTTGAGGTAGTTGCGAACCATCCGGTCGCTTACCCCGAGAACCTCGGCTATCTCCCATTGTTTGTGTCCTGCTTTTCGCAGGACTTCCGCTTGGTGCATTTTCACCTTCCTTGAATTCATGGACGGGCTCCTTTTGCTGATTGTCGTTAACCAACATTAGGATGTTCCGTCCTTTTTGTCACCAAAAAAGCGGAAACGCCAGACCGATGATTTTAGGAAAGATATCACCGATGATCACAACAGAGAACCGCTTTAAGATGATTACTGTTTCTGTTGGCGGAAAGAATGTACCGATAACTCAGTTTTATCGCCTTCCGGGTGAAGCTGTGGATATGATAGTGCATGATCTGACCGCAGATATGAGTGACTGGGAGAAAGCACGTGCATGGAGCCGATATGGGTTGAATCCTGCCAACTATATGTATACGGTCGCATGGAAAGGCCGCCTCAATGAAGCAGCTAAACAGATGACAGTTATAGGAGACGTAATCGAGGAAAACAACCGGATTGCTGCTCAGGAGATGGATGCGATTATGGCTGAGGCAGAAAAGTCTGAGAGTTCTCTTGCAGTTCTACAGTCGCTTACAGCACTTATGCAGATTCTCATAGGCCAACAAATGGAAGCAAATCGGCTTAATGCATTGAATATTCGGTACCAGGCGGATAGAGATATGGCTGCTGATTTACCTGTAGAACAGAAAGGCCGCTATTCAAAGGATTGGATAGATTGAAAATAATAGAATCAGAATTGGAAGCCGCCAAAAATGGCGGCTTATCCTCTGAGAATAGAAGGATTGCTTATTCAATCCAATCATTCGACACTTTAACATTGTTCGTCTTTCTGGAAGAAGGTTTGAAGTTTTGGGTAATTGGATCTGAAAACAAAATGACAATATCATTTTTTGGAAGTTCTTTGAGTGTTACCGTAATAACATTTGTAGTGCCATTGCGTTCGACCTCGTAACCTCCAGAATCTTTTACCGGAATTTCACTAACAATTCTTATGGTGCCTGCAATTCTATAACCAAGCGCTTTAAGTGTATCGCTCTTATCCCCGCTCCCTGTTATGTGTACGAAAATGGAACCATCATTCATGCCTAAGCTCATTAAAGTGAAAATATTTATCTGATCTCCATTATCAGAGTATGCATCTAACACTACATTAAATCGGCCATTATTAATATATGTAGCTTCTTTGAGACCATATAGAAGTTTTAATTGTTCAATATCGTTTTCTTTATAATCATTTTCATTGAAAGCCTGAACACTGATAGCTTCCAATGCATCGGAATCTACAACAGAACCAATCAAGGAAACAGAGTAAGAGCCATTTGCATTGATAGTAACATTGCATGTAAAAACTTCTGGTAACAAGCAAGAAGAAAGCGAAACCAAAAATATAAAAACTAGAAATAACCGAAGGGAAAAAAGCCCAATGCGTATGTTTTTAGAATTCATAATACTCTCCTCATTATGTTCATAATAAAACCACCTTATATAGAAAAAATATAAGTAATGACTGCTGGAAGGGATTAAAACTTATAGTTTGTGGAAGAGTCATATATCCAAGAGTTATTTTTGAGTTGGAAAAATTTGACAGTATTGTTATCAACAACAGCGATACCTGCACCAGCCCAAAAAACAGATTCAAAAGAGGGAGAAAGAGTCATATCTATATTTGAGTCATATATCCAAGAGTTATTTTTGAGTTGGAAAAATTTGACAGTATTGTTAT
>CAZXJV010000109.1:5458-8189 GCA_964641135.1 uncultured Treponema sp.
CAACAACAGCGATACCTGCACCAGCCCAAAAAACAGAGTTTGTAAATGCAGAGAAGCAAACAAAATTAAAAAAAAGACAAAAAAATACTGTTTTCATCTTCATAGTTATCTCCTCATCGTAGTTATTATATCACCATTGATGAGAAAAAAACAAGAAAGATAAAGGATTGCACCCTTTAGAAATATAAAGAAGAAAGGAGTTATCAGAATGCAAGAGTACAATAAACGAAGGAGGAGAAATGGAACCAAAATGGGTTGATGCGCCCTTTTTTGTGTTACTTGAAGACTTTTCAAGCCTTCAAGGGTACTTTATGGGGCAGGCAATGTTCATTGCCAAAATTATATTAACGCTAAATCTTGGTCTTATTGCACTTAAGTATATTGCAAAGGGCGAAGGCCTTTCTGAGCAGTTAACTAAAACATTCACTTCCGTAGTTTTTTTCTTGATTTTTATGAATGCCTATCCAGTGATGATTCAAGGAATAAACAGAATTATTTATGCCTGGAGTTATGGGTCAACGTATGGGAAGGTTGCTCAAATGATTCAAAAAACCACTACGAGCGGTGAGGCAACAGAATTTTGGGAAAAAAAAGCAAACGATCCTGATGCCTATTCAGATATCATCAAAGTATTTGAAGAAGAAACGGGAAAAGGAACATCGGCTAAAAGGTACGTGCTCGATATATTCGATAAAGGCTCTGACAAACGACCAGGAATGTTTATAAGGCCAAATGCGGTTATGCGGCTACTTATGTTAACCTTTGAAAATATTTGGAGTAAAGCATTGATTTGTCTTACTCCGGTTGAAGGATGGGGCGTCAATGTGTTCCCACGAGACCTTGGAGGTTTTGTTCTACTTTCAATTTCTGGCTTGGCAGTAATTATTGGTGGAATATTCTGTGCTATTCAATATTTTATATGTGCGATTGAATTCACACTTATTACCAGTGTTGGCTGTCTTATGCTCCCTTTTATGCTTTGGGATGGTACAAAGTTTTTGACCGAAAAATTGGTCGGAGCGATTATCGGACAAGCGGTAAAACTTCTCTTTGTTACTCTTACATTTATGCTCGCAATAAACGGGTTTCTCGCACTAATGGTGCGCCCGTTCAATGGTTTCATCGACCAAATGATTTATACACTCTTTACCATCTTCCTTCATTGGCTTTTATGCCAGAACGGGCCTGCCCTTGCGACAGCGCTTCTTACCGGTACACCGCAGCTTTCAATGGCTGAAGGTATAAGAACTGCTGCCAGTATGGCCGCAACAGCTGTGGCTGGTGGAGCTGCTGTAAAAGCTGCTACAGCTGCCGGAGTTAAAACCGCAGTACAAGGGAAAGCAGCAGCAGATCAAGCCAAAGGGGCTTCCAATGCAGCAAAGGCAGATGCAGCAAAATCCGGAATGAGCAAGGGTGCACAAAGATCCGCAGGATTCAAGGCAGGAATGCAATCTCTGGGAATATCCGCGAAAGAAACGGTTAAATGTGGTGTACATGGTCTAGCAAAAAGCCTGACCAATGGAAAACCCGGAGGAGCCGGACAAACTGGTGGTGGCAATCGTTTTTCATCACTTGAAGCACGAAACAAGCCAAAAGAAGACGGATATAGAAAGACTTCGAAAGAGTTTGCGCAAGAAAACAGGGAAAAGGGAGCAGAACGATATGAACAGATAAAACAACAAGCACAAGCACGTGAACAAGCAGGATGGAAGTCACAAATAGGTGAAAATAGTAAGCCCATGCAGCCAGAGCCGAAACGCTATGACGGAGGAACGCCATTAGGTCAACAATCACAACAAAGAAATATAACACCACTGCCACCTACAGGAGGAACAAATGGCAAGCCATCATAAGAAAACTATTTATACGGAATTTTCGATAGAAAATCCCATGAAGCGAAATGAAAAGCTGTACTGTGATTTAATTGCCCGGGAGAGCAAAGGAAAGAAAGAGTGGCTCATTCTTTCAGCCCTCGAATTCGTTGTCATTATCGTTCTTGCAGTATCCCTTTCATGGTCAATGACATTGCCAAAAAAAATACCAGTTGTTATTACAGTACTCCCCTGGGGAGAAGCTAAATATGTGGGTGATGTATCAAGTTATTCTTATCAAACAATGAATGTTCCCGAGAGTGCGTATATCTTCCAGGTAGAAACCTTCCTACAACGATTACGTACTTTACCTACTGATGGCGAAGTGCTCACAGCAAATATAAGCTCGCTTTATAACATGATTACCCCTGCTTGTGAGAGTAAAATGACCCCAGCGATTCGAGAGGATAATCCGTTCGCGGAAATCGGATTTAAAAAACGTGTAGTAACGATAGAATCAACGATTAGGGTATCAGGAAATACTTACCAGGTCGATTTTATTGAAACCGTAACCGGTCGTGGTGCGGGAACAAAACGCTATCGTGCATTGGTAACAACAACACGAAAGACGCCACCGAAAAAAGCGGAAAAACATAACCCCTTAGGTATTTATATCGATGAATATAACCTAACAGAAATTACACGCATACAAGGAGCACAGTAATGCACAAAAAGAACAAGTACGGAATCATTTTAATACTTGTAAGTTTCTTCGTTCTGACCTTTTCCTGCAAAACGTTGGATATGGAACCGAAAAACGAAGTAGTCAAAGACAAAATTGAAGAAATGGAAAAAAAGAGTGAAGATGGAGGGATATAATAAAAGTTCAGTACTAAAACATCCGAAAATACACTTAACGA
>CAZXJV010000110.1:0-8166 GCA_964641135.1 uncultured Treponema sp.
CGCAGTGGAGCAAAAATTTGGGTGGAGCGAAGCGGAACCATATAGCCGCTGTTGTATGATGTGCTTGGGAGGCGGTTTTCATGGTTACTGCTTCTTTATACATGTGCGTCTTTTCTTTCTCCTAAAAAAAACTTGCCCATTTCTTTCAGCTGGAGCACAGGACGTGCGGAAGCTGATCTTCCTAAACCAACTCATTCATTCTTCGGTAAATCTTTTTCATCATTAACTGTTTCACTAAATCTCCAAAGGCTTTATCTTCCAATATTTTCTCAAAGATTTCCTGATTCTGATCCATTCTTCCAATCAATTTGTCTACAAACTTATCATCGAATGCGAATTTAAATGTATCGATCTTATTGACCTTAGCTTGTGTTTGTAATGTTTCATCTTCCATCAATTCAGCTTCAATCTGATCAAAGAATAATTTGTCGGCTTCTTCAAATTCTGTCCCGAATTGTTCATTTAGAACATTGATAATTTCAGAAAGTAAGGCCTCTTCATCTTTGGCTCTTTTTAATCCGGCCTCGGAGGTTCCACTCAATTCACCTTCTTCGCCTTTTTCAAGTTCTATGGAGCCTTCCTTAATTTTCTGCAAACGGTAATACTCTAAAGCGACTTCATCGTCTAAATGTAATGATTCTGAGAGCTCTCTCTTGGGTAATCGTGTTTGTAATAATTTTGCATAGGCATAGAATTTTTCAAACTCGGCATCGATAAACGGCATTATCTGCGCAAGGAAAGCATACAGATTAGTCCAGGAGCGCAAGCCCTTTTTGAACTCATTTTGCTTTTCCTCTTCGGGAATTGCTTTGTACCTATCTACTGCGGGATCAGTAAAGGCATATAAATGCTTTTGTTGTTTTGCATTGTTCATCTTTGTCTTTGGGTCAAAGTAAATATTTGCAAAACCCTCTATTTCCTGTTTCCAATAAACTTGGAATTCATCCAGTTTGGCTTTTAAATCGTATAAATGGTTGACATCCGTTTCTTCAGTAACAGAGGTGATTTCATAGTAAGGCTGGAACGAATCCAATATGGTTTGTCTTTCATTGGCAAAATCAAGTACGAATGTATCTTCCTTACCTGGATGCATTCTGTTGAGTCGTGATAAGGTTTGAACAGCCTTAACACCAGAGAGTTTTTTATCAACATACATGGTATGAAGTAATGGCTGATCAAATCCAGTTTGGTACTTATCCGCAACAATCAATAATTTGTATTCGTCTTTATCAAAGGCTTCAGGCAACTCTTTTTCACCATAACCAGTCAATTCAGGCTCGGCCACGCCATCAGGGTAGTTGTCATCCATCACTTTACCGGAGAATGCCACTAATATTTTAATCTCATTTTGATAGCCTTTTGCTTTTATATACTTATTTACTTCTTCAAAATAACGTTTTGCATGAAGTCGTGAACCACAAACCAGCATAGCCTTGGCTTTTCCACCAATTTTCTTGGATACAATTTCTCTGAAATGTTCAATGATGATTTCAGTCTTTTGAGCCAAATTATGAGGATGTAAAGAAACGAAGCGTCCTATTGCCTTTGCTGCTTTTTTCTTGTTTAGATTCGGGTCTTCTTCAATGGCCTTGGTTAATTTAAAGTAGAGTTCATAGGTTGTGTAATTTTGCAAAACATCAAGAATAAATCCTTCTTCAATCGCCTGTCGCATAGAATATAGATGAAATGGCTTTGGCTTTCCGTTGGAATCTTTATCCCCGAATACTTGAAGGGTTTTATACTTCGGTGTAGCTGTGAAGGCGAAAAATGAAATATTTGGCTGTTGACCTCGGGAAGCTGCTGATCTTTCGATTTGCTCTCTTACAAAGTCATCATCTGTGTAGTCATCACTGTCTTCTGCTTCTGCCTGTTCCAGTGACTTTGCTGCTAATACCTCTTTGAGTTTTTTACTGGCTTCACCACCTTGGGAACTATGTGCTTCGTCAATAATAACTGCATATTTTCTATCAGGTAATTCGCCTACCTTATCAACAACAAAAGAAAATTTCTGTAGAGTTGTGATAATGATATTGGTTCCATACCCCAATGCAGAGGCCAGCTGAGTGCTGTCCTTATCAATTTTTTGCACCACACCTGTTTTATGTTCAAACTGATAAATAGTGTTTTGCAGTTGCTGATCGAGCACTTTTCTATCTGTTACAACTATGACAGAATCAAAAATGCGTTCATCAGTGGCATTATGCAAGCTCGACAAACGATATGCCAACCAGGCGATGGAGTTACTTTTCCCAGAACCTGCCGAGTGTTGGATCAAATAGTTTTTCCCAACCCCTACACTCAAAACACTGGAACCAATACTACGAACCGCATCCAGTTGATGGTACCGAGGAAATATCATTTTTTCTTTTTTATAGATTTTACCTTCAATTTCTATTTCTTCCGTCTGTAGATGAACAAAGTTCTGAATAATTTCCATCCAAGTATCTTTTTGCAGAATATTTTCCCACAAATAAGCAGTTCTATAACCTTCAGGATTCTGCGGATTGCCTTTGCCGTTATTTGATCCTTTATTGAATGGTAGCCAATAGGTCTTACTTCCATCCAGTTTGGTTGTCATAAAGACTTCATCCTGATCTACGGCAAAATGCACCAAGGCTCTTTTTTTGAATGCAAAAAGTATTTCTCTGTTGTCTCTGGTGGTACTATACTGTTTTAAAGCATTGCCAACATTTTGACCGGTAAACTGATTTTTAAGTTCTAAAGTGGCGACTGGTATTCCGTTTAGTGATAGCAAAACATCTACAGAGTTATTGTTTTTGGTGCTGTAAAAAATCTGCCGATAAACCTTAAGAGTGTTTTTATTGTATAAGTCTATTGAATCAGGATTTAAGCCTGAAGCAGGTTTGAAAAAAGCCATCTGGAATCGAACACCATAATCAACAAAGCCATTACGGAGTACATCCAGACTGCCTCTTAAGTCCAACTCTTTATATAGTCGTTGAATAACCCGATTGTCAGCATCTTCCCCATGAATTGAACAGATTTTATCCCATCGCTTGGGCTGTGACTCTTGCAGAAATTTGATAACTTCATATTTGAACATACCTAGTTCGGGACTGTAGTCGGGGGCATTCCCTTCGGTATATCCACCATGTTCTACAAGGGATTGAACTAAGGCTGTTTCAAAGGTATTTTCGGTTGTTATGTTCATTAGTCTACTCTCCATGTTCTAACTGCTTGAGTAGCAAGCCATTCTTGATATTTATTTACAGTAGCTAATGTCCATTCATCGTATTTTGAAACCTCCAATGCTAATCTGTTACCACTTTCTTGATAGGCCTTCTTTTTTTCAATAAAAGTGGCTCTTTTGTGCTCGTCTTTATCGAGTAAAACCATATTACCAAGTCTGTCTGCTACATCGTTAATTCCTTCGCCAAACATTGTATGCCAATCTGCATCAGGATTATAGGGATAAATATGTTCTAATGTAACCTTCTCGTAATCAATTTCTCGCCCGTTTTGTATTTCAATTTGAGCAAGTAAAAAGCGAATTTTTCGAGATGATCTTCGGCTGGGCATTTTATAGTATTGAAATGAGCTCTGAAATCTTTCATCAGAGGGGTAGAGTTCTTTAAACTCTTCACCATTCTTTATATGGCTTGCTCGTTTATATTCGTCATTTGAGATTTTAACAGCCATTTTGTTGTAATTCTTCTCTTGCTCATTTGGGGAATCATTGCAAATAATATTGTACCTAACTGAAAGGATAAACAGGAACTTGGCAAGTGTTACAAATTCAGAAGCCGTAAAATTTGCATAAGCTGCCAATAAAACAACCAAAGGCTGTTGAATTGAAAAGAGAATTAGTCCTTCAAGATAAGGAATTACTTTTTTGTATTCGCTATCGACAGAATTCCACCACTCTTCATAAGGAGACAATAAGGACGAATAAACTGGTGCGTTTTTTTCTAACAGTTTCAAATAAGCACCAGCTTTTTGAGGTGTTGAATACTGGTCACGAATGGATTTAAAAAGATCTTTTTTAGTAGTATGTTGAAATTGTGAGTTATACAAATAGCGAACATAGTCAGTGAAATTTTGCTCACCTAATTGGGTTACGATTGAACTCCAGCGCTCGTCCATATCATCGAGGTCCGCATCTGAAACAGTGTTGTCCTTGGCTATTACTGAAAATAGGTAATTCTTAATCAAGTCAGGAATTGATAGCATTACACCTCTGGCATTGAGTGTTTCAAACACTTTGTAGGCATTGAGGCTGTCTTGAACAACAATTTTGGTAAAAATAAGAGAAGAAGTATAAAACTCAATAAACTCTGCTATTCTCTTACCGTCTTGATAATCTATTTTGGATACAAAGAACTCAAAAACCTTTCGTAAGAGATTATTGGTTTTTGTTATCCCTCGTGGATTGGACGGTTCCAAATTAGCACAAATTCCCTTAAAATAACTGTTATTATTCCTGTTTAGGGTTAATCTGCTCTCCACATTGAGAGTTATCAAGTTTTTTGTTCCAATAAATCGCTTTTCTATTTCCTGTAATCGTTCTTCATTGTTTTCAGCATCAATACCCTGTGCAATTATTTTTTTAAGCTGTGCCATGAACGCTAGAATAATCATGGTAAGGGTTACAAAGCGTTGTTGACCGTCGATTATCTCGTACAAGTGCTTCTCTTTTTGCTGAAGAACCACATAGCCCATGTAGTGGCTGCCTTCTTCGTTGAGCTCCACAATATCATTCCACAAATCTTCCCATTGCTCCTGCTCCCACGAATAATCTCTCTGAAAACGGGGAACGGTATATTTGGCACTGTTTCCCATTAATTCGGCAAAAGTTTGATTACTTGGCTCTATCAATACTGGATTATTCATACTTTACTCCGTTATCTTTATTTTTCCTGTCACAACCTCGCTTATGAGTGCGGTGCGGTATTCGGTTAAGAGGTCGATCAGTTTTTCTGTTCTGGCTTTTTTGGCTTCGATACGGGTGCATTCGGTTTCGATGTGCTGGACGATGGATTGTTGTTCTGAGAGAGGTGGAACAACAAACTCGACCTCTTTTAACTTTTCCACCGTTAAATGGGCAATACTTATCCTATTTACGATTAAATCAAATGCACCTTTGTTTCCATACAAATAGAATAACTGCAAAAAATATTTTGGATCACATCTTTCATTCACCGTAACCTTGTGAACAGAATTTTGTATATAGCACTCTTCTAGTTCATTATTCCAAATACATGTTCTTCCCACTTCACCACCTTCGCTAACTAAAAGGTCATTCTTTTTTACACGATATTTCTCTAATTCCCTATTAGAAAACCACATTTCTTTAATATCATCCACATTGACACGAAGCCATCCTAAATTAGCGGCTCTTAAATATGGCTTTAATCGATAATCTCCCTTATCTTCTGCAGCAAGCATTTTCCCGAGAACGATATTTGCCACATACTTCAACCTTTTCACATCCCAATGCTCCGGAATTTCCCCCAACCATTCAATGCCGGAATCTTTCATTTTTACATCAGGATTAATGCCTTTGGTAACGGCTTGATTGATGATTGCTGTTTTCTCTTCTTCGTAGAGTTCGAGTAGGTGTTTTTTGTCGGCTATCAGTTCGTCTATCTCAGCGGTTTTGCGGTCGAGGTAGTTGACTATGGCCGTTTGTTCGGCAGGAGGAGGTAATAAGACAGATGTATTTTTTAATATGGCCTGAGTAATACTATAGACCTTAATACCTGATACTGAATTTCTGATTTGGTTTCTAAATTCTATTGAGTCAAAATAATAAGCCAAAAATAAATAATGATTTGCACTCAAACACCTTGCAATAACAGTATGATATCCTGCGAATGTGGGTGTATCACTATCAAGACAGGTGAAATTTCCAGAACCTTCAATATCTTCTGAAGTATCAGCAAAAACAAAATCCCCTCTTTTAAGTAGAGACTTATCTGCTGTTTCTAAAAATGTTTCTTGAACACACTTAACAGGATTTATTTCTGGGTCAACTCTGAAGCCGTATTTTGAATGGATTTCCCCATAATTTACACATGGAATTCCTTCATCGAGCAGATCCTGTTTAGTTATTCCTAAACCTCTTGAAAAATCAAAAAGATAACCAAACTTTTTCACCTCCCAACGCTCGGGGATTTCTCCAATCCATTCAATGCCACTGTCTTTATATTTATCGTATTTTTTCATTTGGCAAACTCCGATCTGATTATCTTGAACGCCTCAAAGTCTGCCTTTAAGTCTTCAATGGTTGGATTGTTATAAACTAGCTCAGGATTACTATGTGCATTAATATAGCCGCAACAGCGTTCATACATATCATTCAAAGCATCCTTGTGTTTTCCTAAGCCATTAGTATTAATTTTAATGAAGCGACCGAGTGAAATATGCTTTTGATATCTCTGCACCGTTCCATTGAAAATCTCATATTCAATACACATCTCTATTGCACTTCTGAGTTCGCCAAAACCTTCTTTAGCAACATCGACTTCTAGTCTATCCTTCGATTTATTGGCTATCATCTTATCTATAGATTTAATGTTTTGTCCTACTTTATTTTTTGGCTCTTCAGCGTCTGTTATCACACCAACATATTCATAATCTTTTAGCGAATTGTAAAACTTATAATTCAAATGTTTATGACTGTGCTCTGTGCTTAAATAAAGAAGGCTGTTGAATAGCAAAACGCTGTGAGTAAAGATTACAACCTGTCTTTGTTCACTTAGGCGAATAACCCTTTTTGCAAAGGAATCAATAATCTTATGATCCAGGCTGTTTACCGGGTCATCGAATATCACTGGTGCTTTAATATTATCCAGTTGTAATTCGGTTAAAAATTCTGCCAATGCTATGGATTTCTGTTCTCCTTCGCTCAGGATTTCCAGAAGCTGATGATTACTGATTGTATGACTAAGTTTAATCTTCGTTTTATCGATTCCAAAACTTAATTCAATTGGCATCCCTGATTTTCTGAGTGCCTTTAATTCATCTTGAAAAATTGAGTTAAAATCCTGACTGACCAGCTCTTCCCTTGCTTGCGATGTTTTTCTGCTGATTGAATTTGTTGAAAAAGAATTGCCGTTCTTGTTTAAAATAGAAAGTGTCTTGTAATTGCCAATTACTTTCCTGATTTCATCTATCTTAGAAGAAAGATATTTGCGGTCTTTTAATTCTGCTATAAGCTTTTTTAATTCTGTTTCTCTGGTTTCGAGATTTGTAAACAGCTCCTTTTTTGCGGTCAATGATTCTTGAAGCTGGGTTGTTTTATTAGAAATAAAAGACTTGAAATCATCATACTTGAAATGAAAGACTGAATCTTCAGAAACTGCACCACTAACAAATTCATTTTTAAGAAGCTCTAAGTCTCTGTTGTAAACCTTCAATTCGTCTGGTTGGATCGGAATATCGTTATCATCACTTCCAAAACTTGGTTGATTAAGATTTAACGCTGTGTCTATACCATTTACAGATTTTATCAAGGCTTGCTTAGACTTTCTTAGGTTGGCTAAATTCTCTTCTGATTTCTCATTCAATAATCTACGATAGTTTCCCAGTAACTCCTTCGCATCATTTTCAAGAGGCTGTCTACAATAAATGCATACATCTTCATTTTGCGGATAGTCGGGCTTATCAATTTTCTTGATATAGGCTTCTGCCGAGCTTAAAAAGGTTTTGAACTCGTTTGTTTCATAGAACTCAATGCCTCTTGATGAGGCAATCTCACTAATACCCTTCTGAGTATTCTTTTCTAATACAGATATAGATTTATTGAATTCTATCAGTTGTTTCCATATATCTGTATTTAATGCCAATTTTGCTTGATCCACTTTATTAGTAATGGCATTAAGTTCTGTTGTCTGGGCGTTTAAAGCGCGAATCTCATTTTCCAGTAATGCCTTATTTAGCTTTGACAGCTCTAATTCTTTTGCTGTAAGATCTTTTTCCTGTTCATCGCCAAAGGTCGAAAGTTCAATTAGGTTTTGATCACTTGAATCTTTTGAAAGAGCATTTATGAATACCTGTTGTGGGGTATTTTCATGTAGATTTTCAATCCATGAAATTTGAACTGGATACTCATTCCTTTTGTTCTGTAATAGACCATCCAATGCACCTAATTCTGAAGAAACCAGATTAAATAAATGGAAACCTATAGGGGATACAATTAATTGA
>CAZXJV010000111.1:0-8061 GCA_964641135.1 uncultured Treponema sp.
CGTTCTTTAGTCAACGGTGCGAGATGGTTTTGTGATGCATCCATCATGATATCCACCAGACCTTCGATTTTCCGGTCTTCAGGGGGCAGTGCACCGGTATCGATGCCCAGACGGCGGGCAACTGATGAGCGGACCGCCTCGGCGGCCAGCAGCTCACCTTCAATCTCGCACGTTTTCTGTATGTCTTCAGTCAGGGCGGTCAGTTCGGTGTGGCGCTGCCCGGTAAAACCAAGAGAATCCAGATGGCCCAGCAGCAGCCCCTGCTCGTGACGGGCTGTACTCAGCGGTTCGCTGAGCGCCCCTTCGTTCCATCGGAACTGCGGCCAATCCTCTTGCTGCCAGATATAGCTCATACCGGTAACTATACTGGTGAATGCGGAGAATAACAAGTTAATCTCCGCAAAATGTGCGCAGATTAACTTGTTATTCTCCGCACCGCTCGGCGCTGATATTGCCAATTCGGGTTGTTTCTTGCATACTGCCCGCATCCACATCGGAATTGCGTTTTTTTGCATCTTTCTGACGTTTTCTGGAGTACACACATGGCACGGATATTTGAGTTTCACAGCGGCGAGCGCATCATCAGCGCAGGCGATAAAGACCGCCGCATGTATATCATCCTGGAAGGCTCTGTTCAGATACGCCTGAGGGAAGGACAGGATTCTGTTGTTGTTGCAGTGCTGAATACCAATGATTTTTTTGGCGAGATGTCGCTCTTCAGCAACAGGCCGCGTACCGCCGACGTAATCGCTGTTGGGGATGTGCGGGTTGCATATATTGAATCGCTGATGCAGCTGAAAAAGTTTCTTTCTGCGAATACCATGTTTGCTGTTAAAATGGTGCAGGTCCTGGCCGAGCGGCTGGCCCGCACCGATGAAATCCTTTTGGGCCGGGTGTCCGAGATAAACAAGCTGAAAATAGACTACCAGTCAAAGAACTCAGCCGATCCGGCTGGACGATAACAGATTACTGCAGGCTGATGACATACGTGATGCTTGCCAGCACCCTGATCAGTAGGCGACCGCGTCCGGTGCGTCGCTCTCGCGTGCGCGTGCGACAATCCTGACGATTACCTGATTCGGCAAACATGCCATCCATTCACCCGACCGGCTGATCGGCCGTGCTGCAGTGCAGGTTTTATTGGGGCAGGGCGAGTTGATGATACGGGCCGCCCCCCCTTCGATACGGATTTCTGTGGGGCCCAGCGGTCCGGGGATGGTTATGCTGCGGTCGGTATCAAGGGGATACACCCAGGTGCTTCCGCCGGCTTCGACAGCCAGCTGTACAGTACCGGACGGGTTTCCCCAGACAAGCAGGGCTGACCAGAGCGCCGCAGCGGCAACTGCCAGAATTAAAACAAGGTCCGCAGGTGTGAGCCGTGCGGACCGCGTGTTCAGCGCTGGCAATTATATACCTTGCTGCCGGGGGCAACCGATTCGGTAATCCACATATTGCCGCCGATGACGCTGCCTTCACCTATGACCGTAGTACCACCCAGTATCGTGGCGCCTGCATAAATGGTTACGCTGTTCTCGATAGTAGGATGGCGTTTTTTGTCGGCCATTGTTTTTTTGACGCTGGGCGCACCCAGGGTAACGCCCTGGTAGATCTTGACATTTCGTCCGATGATGCAGGTTTCACCGATCACAACACCGGTTCCATGGTCTATGAAGCACTCTTCCCCGATGGATGCGCCCGGATGAATGTCGATGCCGGTTTTGCCGTGGACATATTCGCTCATCATGCGCGGTACGACCGGTACGCCCTTTATGTGCAGGAAGTGGGCGATTCGGTGTACCAGCAGGGCTTCAAGTCCGGGATAGGAAAGAATTACCTCTTCGATGCTGCGGGCTGCCGGGTCTCCTTCCATTGCGGCACGGGCATCGGAAGCGGCAAGGCGGCGCAGTTCAGGGATTTCATCAATCAGTGCCAGAACGATTTCTTCGGCGTATTTATAGCAGCCCGATCCATCGCGGTTATTGGTCCTGCAGATGTGCTTGATGGACTTCAGTACTTCGCCTGTCAGGTTGCGAAGGACACGATGGACACGCTCGCCGGTTACGAACCGCAGGGTTTCCCTGTCCAGGTCTGAATCCTCCCGGAAGCCGGGAAAAATGATATTTTCTATATCACGCAGGGCTTCGGCTACGCTTTCCCTGTTGGGAAAGTCGTGGGAGTCGGTCAGGTTGACTCCTCCCCATTGCTCATAGCTTGCAAGTATGCGGTCTATTTTTTCGTCCATGTTGTGCATGAAGCTCTCCTCATTGTTGTTCGCGGGGTGTTCAGTAGTTGTAGACACCCTGTTCGACACGGTTACCGGGTTGTGCGGTACGGCAGCCGGAAAAACCGGCAGAGGTCCCGTTCGCGTTTTTGTGCGGTTTCCCGTCCAAAGTCGATCTGGTCCTGCGGATCACGAAAATCGAAGGGCCAGCGGTCATTTTGTAAGTCCAGGGTCAGCCGGGCCCTGTCTGTACCTGTTCTTTTTTGCCGGTGTACCGCGCAATCGAAGGACCGCATCAGCACATCAACTGCGGTTCGCAGCTGGGGGCCTTCCATATCGGCGAAGGCTCCGGTGTCCAGGGCCAGTATGGCCCGGTAGCCTGCGCGGCGGGCGATCCAGACTGGAAGGTTGTGGCACAGGTACCCGTCTGCCAGCATCCGTCCGTTATCTGCAAGGGGGCAAAAAATGCCGGGAAAGGAGGAGGACGCGCGGATTGCGCGGGCCATGGGTCCTGCTGAAAAGACCACCTCCTCCCCGGTACACAAATCGGTGGCGTTGCAGGCAAAGGGAATTGCTGTTTCCTGTATATTAATGCCGTCTGTTAACGAAACAAGCAGTTCTTCCATTTTTTCGCCGGTATCTATGCCGGGTGCAGAAAACAGGTTGGTAATTCCGTTGCCGATTTTGAAGAATTTGCCGACCGGCAGGCCTGGATGGTTATAGGCTGCATCGCTCATAAAGTCCAGTATGCCTATTTTTTTTCCGACAAAGGCGCGCATTGCCTGTGTGCTCATGCCGCAGGCATACATTCCGCCGACAATGGCCCCCATGGAGGTACCGGCTATAAAAGAGGGCTTCGGCGCTCCCATTTCTTCGAGGATTTCCAGTACTCCGATGTGCGCCAGACCGCGTGCTCCGCCGCCTGACAAAACCAGGGCCCATTTCATATAATAACTATACGGACTTGAACGGTTTTTGGCTAGAAGGAAGATACCTGTCGGCAGTTTTGTTGTTGTTCAGTGTAAAGAGATATAAAAACGCAGCTTTTTAACGGGTTGTACGCTTGACAAAGCCGGGGTGCTCTGATAATTTAGGCGAGCATCTCATGGGCACACCCGTGATACGGGTTGTTCGTGGTATCTGCACACTTGTTTTGCTCCTGTAGCTCAGTCGGCAGAGCGCAACCATGGTAAGGTTGAGGTCAGCGGTTCGATCCCGCTCGGGAGCTCTACCATTCAAAGAAGGGGACGATTATGGCCAAGAAGACATCTGTTGAAATCATCGCTATGCAGTGTTCTGAATGCAAGCGGAAGAACTATACTACCAAGAAGAACCGCAAGAATACCCAGGCAAAGCTTGAGTTGAGCAAGTATTGTCCTTTTGACCGCAAGCACACCATGCATAAGGAAACAAAGGTTAAATAATGCCCTTGCCGGTCTTTCAGGGCTGGTCAGTGTGTTTTTTTGTTCCTGCAAGATGCTTGTGTGTCCTGCAGGGGGAAAGGCAAAGGGCCTTTCGGGGCTTTTTGCTTTTCCCAGGTCAGTAGCTCTAATGGTAGAGCGTCGGTCTCCAAAACCGAATGTTGCGGGTTCGAGTCCTGCCTGGCCTGTATCTTAATTTAAATGGGGACTGGCATGTCGAAAATCGTCCAGTTTTTTAAGGAAAGTGTTGCCGAACTCCGCAAGGTTGTTTGGCCCACCCGCGATGACGTTATTTCCTCTGTAAAGGTTGTTGTTATTTCAACAATTATTATTGCCATCCTTCTTGGTCTTCTTGATGCAGTGCTGGTGGCCGGAGTAAATGTACTTTTTTAGGCAGAGGCAATGACAAAAGGTTGGTATATTCTTCATACCTATTCCGGGTACGAGAACAAAATCGAAAAAACTATACGCCTGCTTATTGAAAGCGGCGATCTGCCGGCAGATGTCATTCTTGATATCAAGGTGCCTGTGGAAGAGGTTGTTGAGGTTAAGGACGGTAAAAAACGTACTACGACCAAGAAATTTCTTCCCGGTTATATCCTTATCGAGATGGCCTTGCCCGAGATCGGTTGGAAGGCAGCGTGTTCCGGTATTCGCAAGATACAGGGTGTAACCGGTTTTGTCGGTACTCCCGGCGGTGTTCGTCCGCAGCCGATCAGTCAGGATGAGGCTCGTGCCATTTTACAGAAGGCCGGCGAGCTCAAGGGTGAAAAGGCTCCTCGCGTCAAGCAGAGCTTTGAAGTCGGCGAGCAGGTAAAGATTATTGACGGTCCATTCGATTCGTTTACCGGAACCATAGAAGAAGTAAATCCCGAGCGCAATAAACTGCGCGTTATGGTCGGAATTTTCGGCCGCGCCACCCCGGTGGAAGTTGATCTATTACAGGTTGAAAAGATTTAGTTGTTAAGAATCTGACTCTTTTTTTTCTTTTCCCGAAGAGAAAGATGAAGATGTTCTTGATATGGGAGGAGTCGGCCGGGCGTTGCCCGAAGCAGCTCCGTTATCACCACAAAGGAGAACTTTATGGCTAAGAAGAAGATCACTGCCATGGTCAAGCTGCAATGCCCGGCGGGAAAGGCAACCCCTGCTCCGCCCGTAGGCCCTGCACTTGGTCCGCATGGTGTCAGTGCTCCCCAGTTCGTGCAGCAGTTCAATGACCGCACGAAAAACATGGAACCGGGTTTGATTATCCCGGTTGTCATTTCCGTATTCTCGGACAAGACTTTTACCTTCATTCTGAAGACCCCGCCCGCGGCCGTGCTTATCAAAAAAGCATGCGGTATCGACAAGGGTTCCGGAAGTCCCGCGAAGAACAAGGTTTCCAAGCTGTCCAAAGAAAAGCTGGAAGAGATTGCTAAGGTCAAGATGCCCGATATCAATGCAAATGATATTGAAGCGGCCAAAAAAATCATCGCCGGTACTGCCCGCAGTATGGGTGTAGAGGTGGAGCGGTAATATGAAACACGGAAAAAAATATCGCGAAGCGCTCACTAAATATGACGGTACCAAATACTATGAACTGCCCAAGGCTGTAGAGCTCGTAAAAGAGCTTAAATTTGCCAAGTTCGACGAAACCGTCGAGGTTCATGTTAATCTTAAGCTGACCAAGAGCCAGACTGTCCGGGATACTGTTGTTCTGCCTAACCAGTTCCGCGGTGAAAAAAAGGTTCTTGTATTCTGCAAGGAAGATCGTGTGCAGGAAGCTCTGGCTGCCGGTGCCGCCTTTGCAGGTGCAGATGATTACATAGAAAAGGTTAAGGGCGGGTGGCTCGATTTTGACATCGCTGTTGCAACCCCTGATATGATGAAGGATGTTGGTCGTCTGGGTATGGTTCTGGGTCGTAAAGGTCTTATGCCGAACCCCAAGACAGGTACTGTCACAAATGATATCTCGGCTGCCATCAACGAGCTCAAGAAAGGACGCGTGGAGTTCCGCGCTGACAAGACCGGTGTTATTCATCTGGCCGTCGGTAAGGTTTCCATGGATGCCGCAAAGATTGTGGAAAACATTGACGCCTTCCTGGTCGAGATGAACCGCAAGAAGCCCTCGGATGCCAAGGCTGACTTTGTGCAGTCGGTTTCCGTCAGTTCAACCATGGGCCCTGGTGTCTGGGTTTCCTACAAGACAGGAGAATAAACTATGGCCGTAATAGCAAAGAAGGTTCAGCCTGCCAAAACCCAGGCTATTGCCGACATCAAGGCCCGTTTTGAGTCTGCGTCGGACTATATTTTTACAGAATACCGCGGTCTTACCGTAGAGCAGATCACAAATCTGCGCGGTCAGCTTCGCGAGAAAGGCTGCAGCTACAAGGTTGTTAAAAACAATTTTGCACGGCTGGCTTTTCAGGAACTGAAGGCGCCCGATGTTGCAGAATACCTGCTCGGACCCACAGCTGTGGCTCTGGCCGGCGAAGAAGCTAATTCTGTCGCAAAGGTACTGTTCGACTTCGCCAAAGAAGTTCCCGCCCTTAAAATCAAGGGCGCACTGATTGGTGGTGAGGTTTTTGATTTCGCGAAGATCGAGGCATACTCGAAACTTCCCGGAAAAAAAGAGCTCATCTCCATGCTTATGTCCACCCTCAATGCTACCACTTCCAAGCTGGCTCGTACCCTGCAGGCTGTGGCAGACAAGAAGGGCGAGGCATCCTGATGTATCAGATCACGGTTCAGGCTTCGTAAGCTGTCGTCCTGTACCGTGTAACGCCTGGAAACAGGCACCGGTCCGCATGGCCCGGAGAATAATTTTTTCAAGGAGAAGATAATATGGCAGCTTTGACAACTGAACAGATTCTGGACGCGATCGCTGAAATGACCATCATGGAGGTTTCCGACCTCGTGAAGGCCATGGAAGAGAAGTTCGGCGTAACCGCCGCAGCTCCCGTTGCCGTAATGGCCGGTGGCGCAGCCGCTGGTGCCGCTGCAGCTGAAGAACAGACTGAATTCACCGTGACCCTGAAGGGTCTGTCCGCCGACGACAAGAAAATTGCCGTCATCAAGGAAGTCCGCACTGTTACCGGCCTCGGACTGAAGGAAGCCAAGGACCTTGTTGAAGGCGCCCCCAAAACCCTTAAGGAGAATGTCTCCAAGGAAGAGGCCGCCAAGATCAAGGATTCCATCACCGCTGCCGGTGGTGTGGTCGAGATCGCCTGATGACTTTTACATGGTTCGGCGGTAAAGCCGGACCGGTCCGGAGTATCCCCGGTTTGCGGGGATACTCTGTTTTAATTTGATAATTCCCGAAGGGTTCCTGCGCACGCGCGGCAGGGCTTTTCGTGTAATAGCTGCCATTCACGGAACCAGCAAGCGCTGCTTTTCATGGATGGCAGCAGAATCCTTATACACTGTTTTTTTTAGGGGGTGTGGGATGTTCGCAAGAAACCAGGCGATCAACCGTCAGTATATCGGCAAAGATATCCGCAATTTTATGGAGTTGCCTGACCTCATTGATATCCAGCTGTCATCTTACCGCAAGTTCCTTCAGCAAGATGGTTCTGAAGGCGACATTTCGAGCGAGGAGTTGGGGCTGGAAGATGTGTTTCGTTCCACATTTCCGATCGAAAGTCCCAACGGCGATATGCTGCTGGAATATGAGTTTTATAAACTTGAAGAAGATAATATCAAGTTCTCCGAGCTGGAATGCAAGCAAAAGGGTTTGACCTTTTCTGTGCCTCTCAAGGCCCGTATTAACCTGATTTTTCAGCAGACCGGAGAAATCCGCCAGAAAGACATCTATATGGGTGATATCCCGTTGATGACCGATCGCGGAACCTTCATTATAAACGGTGCAGAGCGTGTAGTTGTGTCCCAGATACACCGATCACCGGGTGTTATTTTTTCTCATGAGAAGGGTATTTACTCGAGCCGCATCATCCCGTATCGCGGAAGCTGGCTCGAATTCGAAATAGACCAGAAAAAAGAACTTATCTACGCAAAGATTGACCGCAAGAAGCGCATTCTTGGAACCCTGTTCCTGCGCGCCCTCGGTTATGAAACCCGCGAGGATATCATACGTTGCTTTTACAAGCTTGAAACTATCAAGCTCAAGGATGACCGCTCCCTGCGTGAGTCCCTGGTTGGCCGTGTCCTGGCCAGCGCTGTGGTTCTTCCCGCAGACGAAGACGGTAATTCAAAGAAACTGTTCAAAGCCGGCGAGAAACTGCATCCGCACAGCATTGACGAGCTGATCGTTAACAAGGTCTCCGAGATCATTGTCATTGATTTCACCGCCGAGGGTTCTCTTGACTCGCCGATGATCATCAACTGCTTTGACCGCGAAGAAATCCGCTACTCCGGACGTGAGGCTGAAAGCGACGAGCCGACCCGTGAGGATGCCCTTTCTGCCGTTTACCAGGTGCTGAT
>CAZXJV010000112.1:0-8047 GCA_964641135.1 uncultured Treponema sp.
TCCTTTTCTTCAATATAAAGAATTTTAAATGGAGTTTTTTGCAAATCACTTTTAATTCTTTTTAGGTTTTCTTCTGTGAACAACCTTTTTGGAAAGGTAGCTGTAAATAAAACCTGGTTGCCGGAACGAAGAGGATCGTTCAAGACGGGATAATCATCTTTTTCCATTCCGGCAAATGCGGTTACTTGCACCTCTTTGGATGTACCAGAGACTGTATCAAGAATACTGTGAACATACGGCCTGATACCTTCAAGACGCAATTCAGGATCCATAGAAACCAAAAAATCAATCCTGTTTTTACTTATAGAGGGCATCATTTCAAAACGCAGAAAGAAAATTCCTGCCAGTCCCGGTAATAGTGACAAGACAAAAAAAACAGGAATAAAAAACTTTGGTTTAGTTATTTTATGCAGGATCTTTCGGTAATTACTACTTATTTTTTCAAAGAATGAATCACTCACACAAGAAGTATTAACAACAGGTCCAACAATAATTAATGCCGGAATTAATGTGAAGGACATCACGCAGGATGCAGCAATTGTGGTGATTATAGAAATGGTAAGATCAGAAAAGGCCTGATTAACAAGTCCGCTCATAAAAAGAACAGGCAGAAAAACAATTATTGTGGTACTAGCAGATCCGAAATTTGAAGCAATAATTGCCTGAACACTGCATATGACAGATGAGCGGTCTGCCCAAAGCAGTTTACTATGTGCTTTTATACTCTCTACAGATATTAAGGCACTATCAATAACCAAACCGATACCTATAGCTACTCCTGTAATGGAAACGGTATTAACTGATCGGCCAAGAACATTCAAGACAAGAACTACAGCCATAGCTGAGAAAGGTATCATTGAGGAGACTACAAGTGCCAGAAATGAAGAGCCCAAACCAAAGTAGACAACAAAAAAAGAAATAAGTATACCTGCAGCTGCAATCAATGACAAAGATAAAAAAGTTTCTTTGACCTGGTCTGATTTATCGTCAATAATGGTAAAAGAAACCGAATTTCCGTACAAAGAGCGATTGCGGGATATTTCTTTTTTAATATTGTTTGAGATACGTATCGGGCTGACACCATTCTTATAGGTTACGCCCACACGAACAGCCTCCACCCCGTTTACCATGAAGAATGCTGAACGCTCAGCTGAAGAGCGGGATACTTCAGATATGTCACCTATTGAAACCGAACCAAATGCTGATCCAACAGGCATACCGCGCGCTTCATCAATGGATGTTATTACAGAGGTCGTTTTTAAAAGGATTTCATTATCACCTGAAATTACCTGTCCCGCAGGAAATTGATAATTTGACTGGTTTATTATACCGGCAATATCATGAACAGTTATTCCTCGATGAATTGTCCGGGCAGGGTTAAGTGTTATGTGAAATTCTTCTTTCAAACCGCCTGCAATTGTTACCGTACGCACTCCATCAATACGCTGTATTCTCTGTCTAATATCATTTTCAACCAGGGTCCTTGCCTTGAATAAGTCTGAATCGGATAAAGAGACAGCAAGAACGAACGATTCACCACGAATACTGTCGTCTCTTGCTGCTATCGGTTTTTTTGTACCGGATGGCAATGCAACATAAACCGAATCAATTATTTCCCTGACATCCACCAAAACGGACTCAATCGGGATTCCCCATTTGATGTCAAGGGAGATAATAGAAACGCCATCACGTGATACAGAATGAATATCGCGTATTCCCTTCAAGGAACCAAGTGCGTCTTCAAGCGGTATTGTTAACAATTCTCGTACTTCAACGGCGGAGAGATTCGGAAATTCGGTAACAACAAGAGCCTTCCTCTCCGGTATATCGGGATAAAAATCAACCGGGATGACAGCCAAAGCAATAAAAGAAAGAATTATAAATGCACAAAAACCCATAATAACTGATACAGGATGATGCACAGAAAATTCAATTGCTTTACGTATCATTGAGCCTACCCCTTATTAACTACTACCTGCCAATTTTCTTTTAACTCATTTCTGTTTAAATCCCTTATTTTTTTATTGATTGTAAAAGTGGTCATTCCCTGATCAATACGATTGGAAACCTCAAGTGTCACAACAATAAAGAAAACCTGTTCTTCATATGATCCAGGAGGGTAGTCAGCATCAAAAAAAAAGGGATCTTCAAAATCCGGGTACTCTAGAACAGTAATTGTTCTGATTGTAATATCAACGCAGTTTGCAAGAGAGGAAATCCTGATTGCATCAAGAAGAGATGGCAGGTCAAGCCCCGCAGCAACAGAAGAGATAAATACCGGTATTACCCACAAGGTTTCTACCGGATTTAACGGAGGAAAATCTTCGACCGGGAATACCAAATCTGCATATTGATCTTCAGGAGATAGTGAATACCAGGGGTTGCCCGGTAAAAGATCATTTTTGAGATTCAAATACGACTTATCAATAAACGGTTGCTTATACATCAAACCATCTATAGTGATTGATGCCTGGAAATCTGTCAGAATTTTGTTGCCGGATAAATCCTGTATACCATTACGGATAGTAATCTGATATGTACTGCCCCATACCGGCCTTTCCAGAAAAACAATACGAGCCCTATCACGGCTTTCCTGATTTTCTTCAATTCGAAATGACAGGGATGGAAATATTTCAAAACGATTTCTCAATAATGACAAATCAACAGGCTTATCAAACAGTACCATAATATCAATGTTTTGACCAAGTTCCTCAAGATTCCCGCCTTCCATGAGTTCCTGATATGTATTATCAGGTGCAAGAACTGATACTGACATCACAGGTCGTTCGGTATCTATTCTGTACCAAAAAACAAATGAGTATGAATCTGGAAGAGTATTTCCTGAAAGATCAGTGAGAGTACTGTCAATACTAACAGTGTACATTTTATTAACAGGCACAACAGTTGTTGGGATTATTTCCAGAACGTATGCAGTATCGTCATACTGTACCAGGTAATCGAATGACGGCGTCAGTGTAATAGCGAAGGCAAGCTCGCTTTGAAGAACAGGCTTTGAAAAATGTATGCGGATTGCTGTCAATTCATCATCAACAATCGTTCCATTTACCGGGAAAGTTTCAAGCACCTCGGGGCGAACAGAGCTTTGTCTTGTTGAAAACTGAACACGCACCTCTTTATTGAGCGAAACACCTTGGGTATTCTCTGCAGCTTTTGAAATTCGCAATTCATATGCACTTTCAGGTCTGTAACCGTTCAATGGTGTAAAAACAGCTGTTCTTCCATTCTGCGAAAATTCACCAACCAGGGGTAAACCATTTTCTTCAAGGGCAAACGCTGCCCGGACGGTTTTCATATTGGGGACATCCGAGAAAGTTATCCGTACGGGTCCAAGCCTGGAATGTTCTATATAACCGTCAGCAACCGACAAGTGTTCAATTTTGAATTCCGGAAAAAACAGGGAGCCGCAACCGGTGAATAACAAAGAACATATTAGTATGTATAGAAATAAGCGCATACATCATCCTCCATATATTCTCCTGAACCTGTTGATATACCTGTTGGCTTCCCGGTAACTACAATCCTGTAAACATACTCCAGAGAGGTGTCAGAAACCGAAAGACCCCGATAGAACAGACCCACAGAAAAACCATCTAAACTCCAGCGAACCTGGTATAAAGTGGGATAATTCGCTATCGACGGGAAATGTGGTACAACAGCTATTTTGCTTACTGCAGCTGCCCGCTGTTCAACAGGTATACTTTTGTCAAAAGAAATATCAATCGTCAAACGAGTATCATCCAGGGTTGATGAGTTGATGACTGACTCATCAAGATCAAAAGGTGTGTTATTATGGTCCAAAATGGATACCACCCTCAGAAAATCAGCCTGCGTATTAAAAAAAACGGACAGGTTTTCTCTCAAACGCAATCCGTTGCTATCCAGGGCAGATGTAGAGACAAATAGATTATAACGCGTCAACGGTATATAAAAATCAGACGGGAGAAAAACAAACATACGGCCATCGACATCTGTTTGCCTGAGAGTACCGGATAACGCTGGCGTAATGTTTAATGCATTCCGGACTGTCTGGAAATTCATGTTTTTTGAAAAAACAATACCTATGGGCTGTTTTTGCAATAAGGCATTATCAATAGGTATACCATGGTTAAAGACATAATCAAAACCGCTCACTGAAACCGGGCATATTTCAATGACTTCCGGGAAAACTGTGTCTGTTTGAGTTATAAACCATCCATCATACATCTTGTCTAACACATAATCATCATCAGAATTTAAATCCTTTATGTGCCATTTAAATACCGTGTTTATCGGCAATTCCTGCAAAGGAACAACAGTGATTATTCTCAAGTCATCTGAAAATTCAAGTCTGTAATCTGCAAAGGGAAGCAGGTTAAAGGCGTTTTTAAAACCCTGCATCTTGACTGGCCGATTGAAAGTATATACAAGGGATTCCGCGCTTTCAACAACACCACCCGGCGGGATACTGAAAGAAAGGAGACGCAATTTATTATCAGGATTTCCATAATAAAACGGTAATTGTTCATAGACCCTGAACATTCCGCTATCCGAAGCTTTTATTGAAGCATTAATGGTCAGAGTATACAATCCTCCAGGCTGCCAGATATTTGCAGGCCGAAGCGACACTGTTTTTGAATCCAGCCAGGTCGATTCCAACTCAAGACTTCTTCCTTCCATATGCATTCGCACAGCATCAAAGGCTGAATGCTTATCTGGTTCGATATTGAACCGTACAACTAGAGACTCACCTATATCCAGAAAGCCATACGGGTTTACATTGAACCGAATATCAAGACTTCTCAAGTCAATCAGCTCACAACCGGTGGCTGAAAGTATTACAAACAGAATAAAATATACTCTACGGAGCATAAGCAACCCTCAATCCATTTGCAATCTGCGGGGCTGGCCTGTCAATAACAATCTCGTCAATCTCGGTATGTATATCAAACCAGAAAAAACCATCCTTTTGAAATTTAAAAGAAACAGTACGTTCAACTGCAATATTCTTGTGAATGGAATAATAAACAATCTCATTTTCTCTTTTTGAAACTTGAACTGATTCAGGCAACACCTTCATTTGCTCAGAACTACCTATAGTAAAATCAGCACGAACAAACATGCCAGGCTTCAGATAATCATAGGTGTTTCTGAAAAGCATCTTTACCATAAAATTTCCGGTCTGCGGATCAGACATGGGAGAAATATCTGTTATATGCGTTTGTATTCGCGCTTGTATCGATGAGATATAAAGATCTACAGGTGTACCGATCCTGATCTTTATCAAATCTTCTTCCTGTAAAAAAACCTGCGCCTCAACATCAGATATATCAATTACTGTTGCAATCTTGTCATTTTGCTTCAGGTTTTCACCTGCCTCATAATACAATTTGCCGACAATTCCTGTCATTGGAGAGCGAATGGTAAGTTCATCCAGCATTCGCCTTATTGAAACAAGGTTTTTTCGTGCACTTGTCAGATTTGAATTCATGGCAGCGATCTCTGCTCTGACGGATGCCGTATTCACCCAAATTATCTGCTCCTTCCTGCCCTCCGGATCTTCGGAAATCTTCAAACCTGCTGCGCTTATATCTTCATCACGAAATCCAAGCATGGAGATTTGTAATTCTTTCTCCATTAGTTGTATATCTTTTTCCAGGGACATCACTGAAAGTTCAATCATTCGATATGCACTTTCCGATATACCACCAATCACAAGAAGCTCTTTTTTAGATTCCCTTTCCTTCAGAGCTTCTGCATACTCAAGCCGTTTGAAATCAAGTGAAAGTTTTGATCTTTGTATTGATATCAAGCGTGACTCAATAGAAAGTATTGTGTCACGCAAACGTGTTTCGAGTAAAACAAGATTTGATCCAAGGGATGAAATGTTTTCTTCTATTTGTTCTTTTTGCACTTCAAGTTGAATATTACGAAGTTGAGCAATTATCTGCCCTCTGTTTACAGTCTGACCTTCTTTAATGAGATAACGCAACAACAAACCATCATGAAGTGTAACAACATCATTCTTTGCAGAAAACACAATAGTACCAAAACTGATCAATTCTTCTTTATATTCCTTGTTTTCCGGTTTTGCTATCCGTACAAAGACGTCTGCATCAGACTGGACTGCCTTTTTGTCTGTACACGAAAAAAATAAAAAGAGACCAAGAAAAAAAGGCAAAGCCCTAGTTCGAAAGAAAATCATTCAACCCCCCAAAACGAATACCTGCAACAGCTTCGATCTGCATGGTAGCAAGTTTAAGTTCAAAACGTCGTTGCATTTCTTCCAGTTCTGACTTGGAAAAACCTATCAAATCATTCAGATAATCCACTCTCTTTTTTTCACCCATTTCAAACTGTGTTTTTGAAATTAAGAGTCTTTTTTGCAACAATTCATTTCGCATGCGAAGGATTTCGTATTCACGGATCATGTCATTATAATTATCAATGGTCGTTTCAATCGTAGCCGAAAACCCAAGAACCGCATCTTTCTTTTCTTCACCTTTAAGTAAAGCATTAATGCGTTTAAATCTGTTTTCAGAAAAAAACCCAAGTGACTCCAGTATTGTTGAAGAAGTCTGATTGTTTACACCTTTAAGGCCATACTCAGAAAAATCGAAGCCGGTACCAATATTGACCGGAAAAAGTGAGTTTTTAAAAGAAAAACTAAGTTGTACAGAATAAGAAGGATTTTGAAATGGCGGTCGTTCACCAGAGATAGAAAAATTAGCCGCCAAAAAGACATCGGGCAGCAGTGTTGATTTTTTAACAGATAGAGCCTGTTCTGCAATATATAATTCCAGAATTTTCCGGGTTAATGAAAGATTCCCGGAGAGGGCCATAGCACTCAGCTGATTTTTTTTATCTGTGGTAATAGAATACAAATGATCCTGAAAAAAATCACCAGTAACTAGCACCGAACTGTCATTTTGAAGGCCTATTACTCTTTTAAAAGAATCAACCGATGTTCTGTATAGACGCTCATATTTGTACTTTTCAGCTTCAACGTGGGCTTTAGTAATCTGAAAATCCAGAAAATCAGGTTCTGTTATCATTCCAAGCTGAAATTCGCGTGCAACAACCGTTCCTTGATGCATTGTAAGAGAATACAGTTGATCTTGAATTTCTAGCTGTCTGAAGCTTTGAAGAACAGCGTAATACGACTTAACAATTTCTATGTCCAGAAGATCTCTTTCTTGAAGAAATGACTGATACTCAATCAAGGCAACACGTTTATTCAGTGTAAAAGAATCCCATCGTTCACCCCGATCAAATATCAACTGGTTAATTGATAATTGTAATGATTTTGATCGAACATCCTCAGCAAAACGATCTATTCTGTCTGTTTCCGAAAATGCCATTGATACTGTTGGCAACAGCGGTCTGAATCCATAACGACTCACACGAATATTCTCAAGAAACTGTAATTCTTTCAATGTATCTGCTGTTCTATGCAATCTAGCTATTAAAACAGCTTTTTCCGGGTTAGTTATCTCAATATCATAAGAACACAAGGAAGAAAGTACAAGGATCAGGAACAGGGCTAGACCTGTATTTCTTTTATTCATGATTTATCCGGAAAAAGAGGTAGCATGACCTTCTTCAGCAAAGCTGCCTGTACCTCAGCAGAGATAATTGTTCTCTTTCCTGCACTATACTCAACATTTCGGTAACGTACAGTATTGGTATCATCCAGTAAAGAAATCTGAAACAGGATTGTTTTTTTAGGTGTTAAGCCATCAAGGAAACTTCGTTCAACAACTTCTATAGAGACCGTATATATCTGATCATTCTCAATCTCTACCTCAGAGAAATATTTTGCATAAGTATTGACAAGTAAAATTTCAATCATTCTTGAGGTCAATGAATCGGAAACATGATCTACGACAACAGTAATATCACCTACTACCAGGCGGGCATCCTCTAATTTAAAACCAGCAGATTGTGAAACCATCTTGTTTTGTAGCGTACATGAGGAAAAAATAATAAGAACCAATATGGAGGGATATAATAAAAGTTCAGTACTAAAACATCCGAAAATACACTTAAC
>CAZXJV010000113.1:0-7836 GCA_964641135.1 uncultured Treponema sp.
GTAACCGTCAATTAATCCGCACCCGGGTAAAAAAAGCTACTTGATATTCCAGGGTAAAATCGATTCCCATTCTTCAGATTTTTCAACCAAGGGCGCGGCTTCAAAAACCTTTAGCAAGTATTCATACGGATTGTGTCCATTATGTTTTGCTGTCTCGATAAGCGAGTACATGGCACAGGAACTTTCCGCCCCTTCAGGGCTGCCAGAAAAAAGCCAGTTCTTTCTGCCCAGTACAAAGGGACGGATGGCGTTCTCGCTTACGTTGTTGTCCGGCGTAAGATATGGGGAGTCAAGATAACGTACAAGTTTTGGCCATTCATTAAGGGTATATGAAATAGCCTTTCCCAAACCCAATGATGGCGGTACCTGCACTACACGTTTTTCAAGCCACTTTTTGAATGCCTCCAGCACCGGCTCGGCTTTCTCTTTCCTCATCCGGACAAACTCGTCAACGGAAAGATTCATGGACCTTAGTTCACTTTCTATCCGGTACAGGTTCCGGATGTGTTTCAACGCTTCATTGGCGCTTGATTCCTTTTTTGACACCTTTGCCGCTTCATCGAATTTACGCCTCGCATGAGCCATGCAGCCAACATGTACGATTACGTCGTTTCCCTTGAGCGCGGTTGCATAGGCTTCATAGCCATCAGTTTGCAGGTAACCGGTGAATCCTTCGAGAAGTTCGCTAATGTGTTTGCTGGCCCGGGTTTCCCGGTACGAATACAAGAATGCCGGATGTTCCGGCGGTCCACCGCGTGCCAGCCACATATATGACTTTTGGGTGTCCTTCCGATTCTCTTCTCCCAGTACCTGCACCGGGGTTTCGTCCATATTGATGACCGGACCGCTTTGTATATGCTTTTTGAGCAGATCAAGAAGTGGACGAATCTTTTGAAAGGCCATCTGCTGCCAGTTGCTCATGTTTTGCCGGCTTATTTGAATACCGAGCCGGTCAAAGCGACCTTCTTGACGATAGTACGGAAGATGATCTACAAACTTGTTGGTTATGATAAACGACAAAAGCCCGGGGCTTACAATACTCTTTGGAATAATGCTTGCGGGAGGCGGCGCGATTCTCACCGCGCGCTTGTCTTCGTCGCCCGAACCTTCACAGTTCCGGCAGGCGTATTTCGGACGGACAATCCGTTCAACCCACATCTTGGGCAGTATGACCTGCAGCCGTTCCGCTGTTTCTTCGCCAATGCGTACGAGATCATGACCACAGGCGCAGTGCTTGTCTTCTTCGGGAATATCAATGACGACTTCTTCCCGCGGAAGGGAATCGGGAATAGGTTTTCTGCCCGGCTTTTTTCTGGAATAGGTCTTTATGGTTTCTTGCTGTTCGTTTGCAGCTTCTTCTTGCGGGGCTGCTTCCTCGGCGAAAAGCAATTGCTGGCTTTCTTCTGTTTCGGACTTTTCGCTTTTCCTGCAGAATTTCTGAATCAGAAGCAGTTTGTATTGTTCTTCAAGAGCGGTAAAACGTTGTTCAAGGTTTTGAATCATTTCTACAGATTGCCGGTTTTTCTCTTCAAGTGATTGAACATAATCCTGTACGTCTTTCGGCAATGCTACAATATTCATCCTGAGAAAATTCTATCAGGTCTTTGGATTAAAGGGAATTCCTTTTGCTCATGAAACTCGCGAATACTGCAATTTTGTATGTGCATGAAAGAAATCAATTCCTTTTAGCAGCATATCGAGTTCTTCCCGGGTTAATTCCCGGGCAGCTTCTTCTGTGTCTGGCCAGGGGAACCGGTGCTTCTCAAGCTTCTTCTGCCACAGGCAAAATCCGTTCCGATCCCAATAAAGCACCTTCATGTTCTTCCGCTGCTTGTTACAAAACAGATACAGGCTTCCACTCAGCGGATCTCCCTGCATATCTTCGCTGACCATAACGGCAAGACTGTTGATGGCCTTTCTCATGTCGGTATTCCCTGGCCTGAGAAATATCCGGATTTGTGAGAAATCAGGAAACATGGGCGAGCCCCATAAGATCAAAAAGAAACGCAATCTGTTCATTCCCGATAGTTACCGGAATCCGGATGCGGGCGTTTTTGGTCCTGATTTCGATATACGTGTTTTGCTTGTTGCCAGACAACACAGATTCTGCTGGCGTAATTTCTACAAACGATCCTTGTTCACCCGGCTTCGTTTCATATTGCTTTTTCCATTGGTACAGGGTATTCGGATGCAGGTCATTCTTTTTGCAGTATTCAGTACAGGAAATGTCGCTTTGCAGGTATCCTTGTACTAGATCGTCTTTTTGTTTCTGGGTAAATCGCTTCATGCTTTGCTCCTGTTCATATTTTCTGGAGCAAAGAGTACTATGCTTTTACGCGCTGTAGTAGGTGCGATTTAATTGACGGTTACAATAGGATCATTTCATCTCCAATATAAATTTTTTGCGCCCGCAGGGTCTGCCTAACATTTGCTTAACCTGTAATTCCGGCCCGAAGGGATTGGCGCACTTTTTGCCGAGCGTAGCGACTGCAAAAAGTGTGACAAAAGGAATTATCAGGTTGAAGCAGTTGTTAGATTAATACACGAATTTTCTTGGCCCGGTTAAATACTCAAAAGCTTTGTTTAATGCATCTCGCGACAAATCTATTTTATATTCATTAGTCGAATTAATAACGCGCGGAGGATGTTCACTAGCTATAATATTAGAATAAAAATCGGAATACTGAATTGTTCCTGGTTCTATATCATATGTGATTTCAAAAGTACCGTATCCCATTTGCGGGATGCCTACTGAATGATAATACGTATAAGTTAATTTAATCCGATTTGATTCCTTTTCAAATTTAGTGATTGTAGCAACTGGCTCATCCTGAGCACCAATTTTCTTGTAATACCTAAAATACAGAACTAATTTACCATCAGATGATATTCTATAGTATTCAACTGCACTAAATCCAATAAACATGGTCCTAAACATATCCCAATCGAATTCAACCTTTAAACATTTTTCATCCAGTTCATCTGTTATACTGATCATATTGATTGCAGCTTCAGAATCTTTATATGGTATTACTTGTATTATATCATTTGCTTTCTTTACTTCTATAGAATATTCAATTTTATCACGTTCTATCCCAGCCCTTAAAAAATCATTATCTATACCCAAATTTTTCTTTCCAATACAGTACTCCGTACCATTAAACATTACTTTATCAGTATACACATTTTCGCTTGTTTCACTTGCTAATAATTCTTGTTTCCCAAAAATGCTTATAAGTAAAACACAAAATAGAATAACAGCATTTTTCATTTCATTCTCCTTAATTACGCGCCGAAGGCGTCAATCTAACATTTGCTTAACCTGTATTTTCGCGCCCGTAGGGCTTGGCGCATTTTGTGCGTCAGGAGCGTAGCGACAGCACAAAATGTGACAAAGAAAATATCAGGTTGAAGCAGTTGTTAGGTTTCTTAGCCCCAAAAACAACATAGTTTATCTTCGTCTACTATTTTTATAAATGCTTTTATTGTTTTTACTTCTTTATTTGGTTCATATAAATGCCATTTTAAATCGGCTCTTTGCCAGTATATTTTCCATTTTTTATCTTTTATCACAAATGTTGCTTTTGCTATTGGAATATCTACCATTCCTTTGTGTTGAAACATTTTTCTTATTTCATAAATAATTATACTTTGTTTTTCAATTTTATAAGCCAAATCTACTTGATTTCGAATATGTTCTGGCGGTCTACGCTTTAATATAAAATCATTCATTTCATTTTGTATTTTTATAAGTTCAGTATCTGTGAAAGCCATTTGAATACTCCTTTTACTAATTTCTATAATTTGAAAGTGATGAATTATTTAGTAAAACCTTAGCGAAAGCCTCATTTCTTGTGATTATTAATAATATGCGCTGTAATAATTGTATAACTATTAGCATTTACTGTGATTTCAATATTATCAATTGACACATACCAATTTTTACCTTTCCTAATTATAACACTTTTTTTATTTGATATTTGTTTTTTACACCAATCAATAATATCGTCGGTTTGTAATTGAAGATTATTTTTAAAACGATCAAAATCCATTTCAGTTGTATGAATCTTATCAAGGTTAATTAATATTTTGTTTTCGGTATCTTTCATTTCTTTTTCCGCCCGCGCAGCGTGAACCTAACATTTGCTTAACCTGTATTTTCGCGCCCGAAGGGCTTGGCGCATTTTGTGCGTCAGGAGCGAAGCGACAGCACAAAATGTGACAAAGAAAATATCAGGTTGAAGCAGTTGTTGGATGATTTTCTTACGTTAATAAGAAGCCATATTCATAAACTTTCGGTACTATTTTGTCTGACAATTTTTTATAGCATTTATCGAATTCATTAAAATCGATTAATTGATTCTCTTCGATCCTCTTTTGAAGGGCATTTCTAATTTGATACCAACCTACATCTGGCCTATTAAGTTTAAATTCATCACGAACACTTCTAGAATCCTTTAATGAAAAGTATATTTTCCAAAGTTTTCTTCCTTCATTCAATACATCTTGAGATTCATTTGAAAAACTATATTTTTTTACTTCATTATACATAAAATCGGATTCAAATCGTTCTGATGAATCTACTTCACTTTCACAAAACGGAATAAAATGGTTAACAATTGACCATTCTTTATTGTTCCATAGTAAATTATCAGCACTCGCAGTTAAATTCTTTCCATGAAAAAGCATGTAGATTAAACAATCATTTTCAAACTCAACTGATAGATCCTTATTTGGAAGCAAAAATTGATCATTATGATTCTGCCATGTATGCCTAATAGATTGCCTGACGGAGAACATTACTGCAACTTTTCTATAATTATCCTTTGTTATATAGAATCCATTACCAGCACTAAATACAGAAGATAATACTGCCGTCTGACCTGCTTGTTGCAAATCGTTTCCATTACACCAAAAATATCCAATCGCCTCCGTTATCCATGCAGTTACTTTAGCTTTCCCGGATTGAGGTGTTATACAGTTCTTTAGAGGAATTGAATTCGTATTTGTTTTTAATCTTTCAAGATAATTATTCAAATACTTACTAGAAGGTAAATTATAAAACCTTCTTTCACCAATTTCGTTTCCATCCTTATCCAGAATCAAGGTTGAAATTGAACTAATATCCTCATTTTTAGTTAAGTCCCAGACTAGAAAACCAATAGGAAAATTACCACTTAACCCATCGAATGCCTTGCTGTGAACAATAAAACCATTAAGATACTTTGCTTTCCATAATTCTCTAAATTTCTCAAAGTTTCCTGCGTTAATATATTTTAAGGTACTAAACATTCCTACTACAGCATTAGGTAATTCTTTTGTGATTCGAACAAGAAACTGAATAAATAACTCTCTTGATGCATAACCGTATTCTTGCATCATTGAAGAAACTTTATTATTAGCAACGCCTGTTTTGCTTTTTGATTCTTCAGCAGTAATATTATCAGAATTTGTAGCTTCAGCGTATGGAGGATTAATTAAAACAAGAATCTTCTTTTTAGATTTAATATCTTCTTGTAATTCTTTTGGCAACTTACCACTTAATGAGTAATCGATTGAGCCATTTTCTGAAATATCATCATTTAAGTAATCATATTGGAAACGTAATGCTGAAGAACATGTTTTTGTTGCTTTCATTACGTCAATGTCAGCATTATCTAATGTGGACATGTAAATCTTTCTATGGTTGCTGTGTTTGATTTCGAGATTTCCGACACCGCAACACATGTCCCATAATATATATTTTTCTTGCCAGCTTTCTCCAAGAGTATCAGAAAGTAAATTGTAAGCTTTATCAACTATATCTAACTTTGTATAATATGCGCCCTTAAATGTTCTTTCATCAACGGGAATTAAGCTATCTCTTCGTTCGAGTAGATAGTTACGATACTCTTGCTTAGGTGGTTTTTGATATATTGCCCAAAATTGTCTATAACCTTCTTTGTTATTTAACTCGTATAGTTTATTTTTCATAAAAAATACGGGTGCATTATTCTTATGTAATAGCTGTGCAGTTAAATTATCATGAGTAGCTACTGTTCCATCATGCATTATATCAGCAAAGAAAAATTGTACATAATCTTCTTCATTAGCATTCTCAATCTCACGTCCAATAAGGGAAACCCACTTATCAAAAACTTGCTTCAAATTATCTGGGGTAATGTTTGTTCGAATTATCTCACCAGATTTGATAGCTTCTTTGATTGTTTGTATAAACTCATTTTCATGTGTTGATATTTTAAAAGATACAAAATGGGTTCCTATATATGTTGACACTTCGTCCAAAGCTTCTTGTGTATATTGGCTTGCAGACTTGCCCCACTTTATTGTTTTTTTGGAAAGAAATGGAATAATATCGCTACTCTTCATGATTGCAGCTTTAACTGTGTCAATTACACATAGAAATGGAGGTATATACTCTCCATTGTTTAATGCAACTTGAACATAATGCATTAATTGAGTGAACATTGCATATGTTGAATGTTTACCTGTATCCTTAGCTTCAAACCAAATTTCTTTAGTTTGAATATCAATTAGCCCCTTTGTATAACTTTTTAAACCTAATGCCTTTATATACATGTCCTTTACATCTTCTTCGCTTTTAGCTTTCTGTAATTCCTCGAATAATTTCATATTAACTCCTATACATTCTTCGCGCGCCGAAGGCGTCCATCCAACATTTGCTTAACTTGCGAGGCGTTTTGGCGCGATTCTTGCCGAGGAGCGAAGCGACGACTAGCAAGAATCGTGACATAGCCGAGTCAAGTTGAAGCAGTTGTTAGAAATATTTTTTCTTAAAACTTTAGTTTACTATTTATAAACATATTCTTTTTTACAATTCTATTAATTCAATTTTATAATTTTCATTCTTTATAATTTCTCGTTTTAGAATTTTATTAAATTTATTTAATTCCATGCAATATGCAAAATCAGAATATGGTGCAAATCCTTTTTCAGAAAAACCTACTCCAGTTCCTTGTTTCAATATATTAAAAATATTATCAAAATCAACAGATTTTCCTAATAATATTGATTTTAAATATTCTGCGAAATAATAATCTTCTTCACCAAATACTGTTCCTTTTGGTGCTGTACAATAAATATTTATAATCTCAATATTATTTTTTCGAATATACTCAACTAAAGCAGCAGCATTTACAAAACTTCCTGCAACAACCAAATTTTCTGGTTTTTGTGCAATTAATCCTTTTGTTCCCGCAGTTGTAGTATGAATAATTATTTTATTATAAAAGTCTTTATCAATAATTTCAGTTGGGGAGTTACCAAAATCAAATCCTTCAATTTTTATTCCTTGTCTTTCACCAATAAGAATTGAATTTTTAATTTTATTTTTTAGTTCAAATGCTTGTTCAATGGAATCAACAACTATATATTTTTTGGGATTATTAGCATTTATAAAATAAGATACAGAAAACGCTCTTAAAACATCAACTACAATTGTAAAACCATTTATTGTATTTGTATTAATATCCGGTGAATAAATATTAATCTTCATTGTATACATATTCCTTTTATTATTCTTTCCGCTGCCCGCAGGGTCTTTCTAACATTTGCTTAACCTGCAATTCCGGCCCGTAGGGATTGGCGTGAAAATTGCCGAGCGCAGCGCCTGCAATTTTCATGACAAAAGGAATTGACAGGTTGAAGCAGTTGTTAGGTAATTTTTATTAATGCTTTAATTATTTCAAGTTTAGTATATAACTCTGGGAAATCAGATTCTGGCAATTCGATTTCCTCTATTCCTTTCAAAAATAAACTTCTTAGCAGGCTGCTGACAAACTCTCAAAACCTTTTCATTTCACCGACTTTCGGATA